>NZ_AP024659.1:0-191972 GCF_019977375.1 Arthrobacter sp. NicSoilB11 | reverse complement strand
TAAGTTCCTATCCCTAGAGCTTAAGTTGTGCTTTCGCTCGCACTGCAACAATCCGGTCCCTAGTATATCGGCAGCGTTTCCGGTAACGTTTCCGGTAGCGTTTCCAACTTCGTCCACTACTCTCAATGGTGAGGATCATTTATGTCAGTACCCACTAGCGCAACCGAGACGGGGGCTACCAACAACGTCCCGGAGCGTGTCGGTCCCCTCTTCATCGGAATCTACGTGCTCGCGTTGTTCGGCATCTGGATGTCGATCAACTTGCCCGCTTCCGTCACGCTCGCGTTGCGTATCGACGAACTAGACCCGGATGGCAAGGCCACCAGCTACTCGATGGCTGCGGGGATCGGCACGCTGACCGCGTTGATCGCGAATCCCCTTTTCGGTCGGCTCAGCGACCGGACGCGGAGCAGGTTTGGCCGTAGACGGCCGTGGATAGTGGTGGGTCTGGCCGGCACGATCGCCGGGGCTGCCGTCATCGGGTTCAGCAACTCAATGCCACTGCTGCTGCTCGGCTGGATCATCATGCAGGCCTTCGTGAACGCGTCGATTGCAGCATCTTTGGCCATTGTCGCTGACCGCATCCCCGAGAAGCAGCAGGGTTTCGTTGGGGCACTGTCTGGTATGGCCGCTTCTGCGGCATTACTCGTGGGCGTGTTCTTTGTACAGTGGTTCCCGTCAAACGTGCTGGCCCAGTTCGGTCTGCCCGTCGCGGTCGCAGTGGTGTTCTGTGGGCTGCTGCTCGTGCTGTTGCGCGACGACAGGCCGGCAGGCGATGACATCGCTCCTTTCGGCTTCCGTGAGTTTTTGGGCAGCTTCTACGTCAATCCGCGCAAGTCCCCTGACTTCAGTGCCTTTCTCGTGGCGATGTTCCTTGTCACGTGCGCTTGGGGGGTTGTGTCGACCTATACTGTCTATCTCCTCCAAGACCGCATTGCAGTACCGGAAGATGAACTGCCAGGGGTCATCACCTTGGCCTACGTCATTCCCGGCATCCTTGCCGTGATCTTCGCTCCGATCGCCGGGTGGCTCAACGACCGCACCGGCCGCCGCAAGCTGGTCCTGGGGGCCACGGCTGTAATCATGGCCGCCGGAACCATCCAGATCGCATTCGCAGACGGTGTCCTGCCGTTCCTTATCGGCGTAAGCATTGTCAGCGGCATCGCCGGCGGAATGCTCTACGGCGGATACATCGGCTTCGCTGTGGCGACCATGAACGACCCCAACACAGCGGCACGCGACCTCGGGGTCACCAACATCGCATTCACCCTGCCATTCTCGGTAATGCCATTCATCGCGCCGCTGCTGCTCGGCGTCGGCGGGGGAACCCCAAACTACCCGCTGTTGCTGGCCGTGGGGGCCGTGCTCACTTTGCTCGGCATCGTTCCTCTTTTCTTCATTCGATCGACTCGCTGAACGGAAACCGTTGTGAACGATTATCTGGACCCTGCCCTGCCCGCCGAACGCCGGGCAGAAGATCTGCTGGCGCGCATGACAGTCGCTGAGAAGGCGGCGCTGATGTTTCACCCTTCTACGAGCCCCGGCAGCGGTGGCCTTACGGACAGCGAGGCCCTCGCCGCTGCCGAACTGAACGTCGGCCGTTCGGGCATCACCCACTTCAACGTCCTCGGCGGGGAAGACAGCATCTCTGTTGCTGCGTGGCACAACACGCTGCAGGAGATCGCGGAAAGTACACGCCTTGGTGTCCCTGTGACCCTGTCAACTGACCCCCGCCATGGCTTCCGCAGCAATCCGTTCACCGGTCAGGCGCTCGGCAGTCTGTCGCGCTGGCCAGAGACGACCGGAATCGCTGCAATTGGCGATATCGATTCGGTCCGAAGCTACGCCGACACCATGCGCCAGGAACTGCTGGCCATGGGAGTCCGAGTTCTCCTAGGACCGATGGCCGACATCTTCAGCGATCCGCGCTGGTCCCGCGGCTCAGGTACCTTCGGCGAAAATCCTGAACGCGTGGCCGAACTCACCGTAGCGTTCATCGAGGCTCTCAGAGGAGGCCCCCACCTTGGCCCCGAATCGGTGGCTGCAGTCGTCAAACACTTTCCCGGCGCCGGGCCTCAGTTAAGAGGCGACGACGCGCACGATCCCCGCTATCCAGAACAGGTGTACCCGGGCGGTATGCAGGAACTGCACATGGATCCGTTCCGCCGCGCCTTCGCAGCAGGAACGACACAGGTCATGACCTACTACGGCAAACCTGTCGGAACATCCTGGGATGAAGTCGGGTTCGCGTTCAACGCTCCGGTCGTACGCGACATCCTGCGACGGGAACTCCGCTTCGACGGTATCGTCGTAACCGACTGGAACCTGCTTGAGGCAGAGCAGATCGGCGACGTGACGTTCGGTCCAAACGGCTGGGGACTGGAACACCTCGAACCCAAGGAACGCGCCGCCATCGCAATAGACGTCGGGATCGACCAGTTCGGAGGCGACCGCAATCCCCTTCTGATCGAGGAACTCGTGGACTCAGGGCGCATCACAGAAGAACGCATCGACCAGTCCGCGCGTCGGCTCCTGCGCGAGAAATTCCGGCTCGGCACTTTCGAACACCGCCGGGTTGACGTGGAGACCACTCGCAGAGTGTGCGGCTCCCCGGTCTTCCTCGAACGGGGAGTAGCTGCTCAACGAGACTCCCTTGTGCTGATCTCCGCAGAGGAGGGGGCCCTACCTCTTGCGGGAGGAACCCGCGTGTATCTCGACGGCCTGACAGCCCAAGATCTTGCTGACGAGCTGGTTATCACCGACGACATCACGGCCTCCGACGCGATTGTGGTCAGGCTTGATGCACCCTTCGAACCCGGCCGCGGCTCCCTCGGCGACTTCTTCCACGGCGGGACCCTCGAGTTCCCCCAGGAAACCGTCGACCGCATCCGCGCCTACGCCACGCACGCCCCGGTGTACCTCTCGGTATACCTCGAACGCCCGGCAGTGCTCACACAATTCATCGGAGCCACGGCAGCAATAGTCGGTGATTTCGGCTGCAGTGACAAGGTCTTGCTCGATGCTCTCACCGGACGGGCCCCATTCAAGGGAACCCTCCCCTTCGACCTGCCCTCCTCCATGACCGATGTCGAGGCCTCACGGGAAGACGTCCCCTTCGACATGGCCGTTCCGCTCTTCCGCGCCGGCTCCGGACTAAAGCTCGAGGCGGGCCCAAAAATCCCGTCAGCCGCCGACGCTTCTCCTGACACCTTCAACACGCGCTAAACGTTTACCACAGCACAGCCCCGCGAAGGGCATCACGCAAGTGAGGTCGGTGGGTTGCCCTGCCCGCCGGCCTCACAAGGACGATTAGGAACTGCGGTGCCGAATGCGCTGACCAACCCATCCACAGGCCAAAACGAAGATTCAAGGTCTCCTGGGATGCTCGAGGTGACAGTCGCCGGAGGCGCCGCGGAAAGGGAACGAACGGTAGACGCCGCCATCGAACTGGTAACTCAGGCCGCACGGCGCAACGACATGGGGATCATGGTCACTGATATCGGGATGGGTCAGTACGTTGTACGGGCACATCCAGCAGTGCCTGTCGACTTCGTGCGCCGACAGGAGACCAGATTTACGGAGGGATAGCCACCCCAATAGCTGCCTGCCCACTGGTCAGAACGAAGGGAAGATGAGTATTGTGTGCCTGATGCCGGAACACACAGGCCTTGTTCGCCCGGTGTCCCGGCATCAGCACCCATAACATGTCAGCGGCGGGGTGTGAAGGGGTTCCTGGACCCCCAGAACGAAAAATATGATTCGCGCGTCTAAAGACGCCCTGACCGCGCTGGACTAACGTGGACCCGTCGCTGGTTGGAAGGACGCCTTCCTGAGTTGAAGCGATGCGGATCAAGAACCTTCTTGTGACTACAGGTTCATCAAGAACGCCCTGCAGGAGGGCCGAAGGAGGATTACATGAGTTCGAACGATACGAAGACAGCTGCCCCGTTCCCACCCCAGGCTCAGGAGGTCTTTCTTCCTCGCGGGGGCACAGACCCGGATTTTTACATGCCCGCTGAGTGGGGCCGGGGAGAACGGAGTTGGATGAAACGGATACATAAACGATTGAGGCTCCTCATCGGCTTGTCCACGTAGCCGCCGGGCTTAATCAAGGCCCCGATCCGCCTCACCTTCTCCAGGTCATCCCTGCGGGGCCATCAAAATGGGGTGTGCCGTACCGGACCCTATGACCACTGGATGATACTGACGCACGTGTCATGGAGCCGATAAATCTTCAGCAAAATCTGCCGGTCCTGTGAATAGGGCTCTGTCAGACGGAACCACCGATTCACCCGGAACCGCCGAGGCATTGACCTGGCCTTACAACTTCTGGCCGAACGTGGCGGATCGCCATTCGACACCACTGCCGCTCTGGTCCTGTCTGCTCTAGCATGCTGGGCAGAACCGCAACGGTCCGGTCTGGTCTTTCCTTGTTCGACTGGTTGCCCCGGAATAGGGCCACCGTTGCAGGACACTGCCTGCTCCGGACGTCTTCGTGACCAACTCCGGCGGCGCTTGTCGGCCGGTAAGGATCAGGGCAGGACACCCACTGCTGTACACCTTGTGATGAACTACCGCACGCGATTCCGGCATGACGAGACCTCGACCGCAGAGAAGATGGGCCCGAACGTTGTGTGCTATGCCGGGTAAACGGTGATGGCCGTAGCCTTGATGACGAAGTAGACGGTTATCCCGGGCATGAGCCCGAGGTCTGCCGAAGCGGCCGGGGTGATGTCTGCCATCAGGCCTCCGGCGTGGACACGGATATGATCGCCGTGGGGTTCCAGATCCGTGATTCGGACGGCGAACGAGTTCCGTGGGCTACCGTGATCAGCAGTCGGGAAGACCGCAACCGCGATCGGTGAAAAGAGTGCAACGCCGTCCTGGCCGACGACTGCTCCGTCTTGGGGATGTGCGTTGATGTCAAGCCCGCAATTGGACGTGAGCCCTTGGCCTGTGATAGTTCCGGAGAGCAGGTTCAAGCCCGCCAGTCCGGCAGCAAATTTGCCGCGGGGTTTCTTCAGGATCTCCCGGGGTGAGCCTTCCTCGGTGATCCGCCCGTCTTCGATGACGATGGCGCGGTCGGCGAGCATCAGCGCGTCCAGGACATCGTGCGTGATGATGATGGTGCGGCGCGTAGCGAGGATCCGCTTGAGAAGGCGGCGCAGCATGGGGGCGGCATGAATGTCGAGGGCCGCCATGGGTTCGTCGAGGAGCAGTAGTTCGGGCTCCGTTGCAAGCGCGCGCGCTAAGGCAACGCGTTGAGCCTGACCGCCGGAAAGCTGGCCTGGCCGCCGGTTGGCGAACTCCACCGCTTCTACTTCCGCGAGCCAGAGTCGAGCCGTCTGAAGCGCACTGGCCCGATCCGCGCCGGCAGCCCGCGGACCGAAGGCTACGTTCTCCAACACGCTCATGTGCGGAAACAGCAGCGGTTCCTGTGCGAGCAGCGCGGTTCCCCGCATGTGCGGCGGCAGGAAGTTGTTCCTGCCGTCGCCAATTTCGAACAGCATCTTCTGTTTTAGCGCCGCGTTCCCGCTATCCGGGCGGATGAGCCCTGCGATGATTGCCAGCATCGTCGACTTGCCGGCACCGTTTGGACCCAGCACGGCTACTGTTTCTGTGCCTCCGAAAGTGAAGGAGACGTCGAAGTTGCGCGCGTGCAGGGCGGCATCGAGTTTGAAGGTCATCTTGATTCCGCATCCGCTGCCAGCGCCGCCGAATTCCGGAAGGAAAGTGAGACGACCGCGACCGCCACCGCCACAAGTACCAGGGAAAGGGCGACGGCAGCGTCGGCGTCGCTTTCACGCTGAAGGTAGATCTCCAGTGGCAGGGTGCGGGTGACACCTTGGAGGCTCCCGGCGAAGGTCAGAGTGGCGCCAAATTCGCCCAGGCATCGCGCGAAGGACAGCACGGCGCCGGAGGCAAGACCGGGCAGGACCAGCGGGAGAGTGACCCGGCGCAGCACCGTGCTCGGGCGGGCACCAAGCGTCGCTGCGACGGCTTCATACTTGGTGCCGGCGGTACGGAGAGCTCCGTCGAGACTGACCACCAGAAACGGCAACGCCACGAATGTCTGGGCGAGGACGACGGCGGTGGTGGAGAACGTGATTTGGATCCCAGCCAGTTGCATGCTCTTCCCGAGGAGTCCCTGACGGCCAAACGTATAGAGCAACGCGATGCCGCCGACCACGGGCGGCAGGACGAGGGGTAGCAACACAAACGCCCGCAGCAGGTGCTGGCCCGGGAAGCTGGAGCGGGCCAGAAGGAGGGCCAACGGCACCCCGAAGACGACACACAACACCGTGCTGGCCGCAGCCGTCCGCAGGCTGAGGCCAAGCGCCGTGAGCGAGGATTCCGATGTGATGAGCGGGATGAAGTGCGCCCAGTTGACCCTGAACACCATTGCGGCAAGCGGCAGCAGGACAAACAGGCCTCCTGCTGCTGCAAGGGCGAAAACCCACGGAGGGAGCCCTGTGTAACCGGTGTTTTGTCGATTTGTCCTGCTGCCCGACCAGGCCTTCTTACGGGGCACCAAAACCGGCGTCACCGAGGACCTTCCTGCCTTCGCTTCCCGTAACCATGCCGATGAACGCGTTGGCCAGATCCTTGTTCGCGCTTGTTCCTACCGCAGCGATCGGATAAGTGTTCACAGCCTGGTCGGACCCGCTGAAAGCGATGCCCTTGACCCTGCCACCGGCGGTCTTGACATCGGTGACGTAGACAAGGCCAGCGTCGGCTTCCCCGGAGGTGATCTTGCCCAGGACGTCTGTGACGGAGGATTCCTCGCTGACAGGCTTCAGGGTTGTTCCCGTAGCCTTTTCCACCTTCCCCGTGGCGGAGCCGCAAGGAACCTGCGGCGCGCAGACAACTACTTTGGTGCCCGGCTTCGCTAGATCTGCGAAGGAAGAAATCGACGCCGGGTTTACTGATGGAACCGCGATCGTCAGGACGTTCGTGGCGAAGTTGGTCGGCGTTCCGTTGATAAGCCCGGCAGCGGAAAGTTCAGCCATGTTCTTGACATCGGCGGAGGCGAAAACATCGGCCGGAGCGCCTTGGGTAATCTGCGAGACCAGGGCCGAGGATCCGGCGAAGTTCAGCGTAACCTTAGTGCCCGGGTTTGCTGCCTCGAACTTGGAGGCGATCTCGGTGAAGGGAGACTTTAAGGACGCGGCGGCGTAAACGGTCACCGAGCCTGTGATCGTTGGGGGAGTGCCGGTACCTGGGCCCGGGGCTTTGTCATCGGCGGAGTTAGCGCAGCCAGCCAGTCCTGCTGCAACGACCCATGGGGTCAGCAGCAGGCTGATGCGCACGCGAAAAATGTTCATGTGATGGTCCTTCTCAGGGCTCGGCTTGATTGACCCAAACGCTCGCATGGGATCAACCTGTTATGCCGGAACCGACCCATTCCAAGGTCCCATCGGCGAAGAACTGTTGCTTCCAAATGGGCACCTCTTTCTTGATGCGGTCAACCAGGTCCGAGCACACAGCGAATGCCTGTCCCCGGTGTCCCGCGGCTACAGCACAAACGAGAGCCGCGTCCCCAATTCCGAGTGCTCCCACCCGGTGCGATGCCCAGATCCGCACGGGAACGACTTCCTCCGCCTCATCAGCGGACGAGTACTTGGCAGCGACCGCTTCCAGAACATTTTTCAACGCCTGGTGTGCGGTGGGGTGAGCAGTGTAGGTCAGTCGGTCGACTGCCTTACCGCCGTCGTGATTGCGTACCACTCCACAAAAACTGACTACTGCTCCGGACGTGCTCGAATCCACAGCCGCTGTGGCCACCTCGACGGAGATGGGCTGATCGCTGAGCTCGCAATTGACTACGGCAAAGGCTTGCCTCGTTGTCTGCGCTGCGGTGGCAGCTTCTCCTGCGTCCGTATGTTGGTCGGTGCTCATTCCTGTCCTCTCATTCAACGGTAGTCGCCTGTCAAGCCCACTCGTGTCTCCAGTCACGCCTATTCCTCCGAGGTTTTCAGAGACCAGTCCCCACTCTTGCCGCCAGTCTTGGCAAGTACCCGGATATCCGTAAGAACAGCGTGCTTGTCAACGGCTTTGATCATGTCGTAAACGTTCAGGGCGGCGACGCTTACTGCAGTCAAAGCTTCCATCTCTACTCCTGTCACACCCCTAGTCTTAACGGTTGCAACGAGCCGCACGCTGTCAGGTCCCAGTACGAAGTCGACCGTCGCCCTGGAAACAGGTAAGGGGTGGCACAGCACAATCAATTCGGACGTTTTCTTGGTCGCCAGGATGCCTGCGATCCGGGCGACGGCCATGGCATCGCCCTTGGGCAATCCCTCCGATGAGAGCAGCAGCAGGACTTCGCGAGTCGTACGAACTGTTGCCGTAGCTGTTGCCTCCCGGTTGGACTCAACTTTTTGTGAAACATCAACCATGTGGGCAGTGCCGTCCGTGCGCAGGTGGGTGAGGCCCGCGGACCAACCTTCAAGCGTCAAACCGCCCATACCTCCACCTCTGATCCCTCCGCCAGTTCCGAAATTCCCTCTGGGATGTGCACCAAGACATTTGATCGAGCAAGTGCTCCGAGCAAGTGGGAACCTTCGCCGCCTTCCAGTCGAACAGTGCCGTTCGCTAAGAGGACACCCCGCCGGACCTGGTGCTTTTTCGGGGGCGACGTTAAGGGATGCGAAAGGGGTGCGCGGAACGAGAGCCGGGGAGCCGGCGCAGCAAACATTTCGCCCAGGAGCGGACGCAGGAACATCTCAAACGAGACAAAGCAGCTCACCGGGTTTCCAGGGAATGCGAGGATCGGAGTGCCCTCGAAGGTGCCGACTCCCTGGGGACCGCCGGGCTGAATGGCAACGTGGGAAAATTCGACGTCATGATCGGTCATGGTCTGCCTAACAGGCTCGTAGGCGCCCGCGCTCACGCCGCCACTGGTAACAATCAGGTCGACGTGCGCGGCATGGATTTTCAAGAGTTTCGATAGGGCGCCCGGCTCATCCTTGACTATGCCTGCCCTGACGACGTTGAGCCCTGCCTGAAGCATAGAGGACTCCAGGAGCGTGTTATTTGCATCGTAAATCTTGCCCGGTTCGGGCTTCTCACCGGGCTCAAGGACCTCGTCCCCGGTGGTGGCCAGCAGGACAGTCAGCTTTTGAGTAACAACAACTTCAGTGACACCCAATGCGGCGAGCAGACCAAGCTGGCGCGGACCGAGCACGGTTCCGGCGGGCAGTGCGCATTCGCCTTTAGCTATATCACTCCCTGCGCCGCGGACAAACGTACCGGCAGCTGTCTCAGGAAGCCACACTGTCGTATCCAACCCAGGGGGAGGGAAGTGGTTTGGCGCTGCCCGTTCAATGGGGACGACAGAATCAGCTCCATCGGGTAGCAGGGCCCCCGTCATGATGGGAGCAGCTGTCCCTCCAGCCAGAGGTGCCGGTACTGTGCCTGCCGGGACGGGTGATACCACACGCAATTTCCCTTGGCCGTCAGTGATGTCGCGGGATTTAACCGCATAGCCATCCATTTGGGAGTTGGTGAAGGGTGGCAAATTTGCCGGTGCCTTAACGGTTTCGGCCAGGCCACGGCCCAACGCTTGCATTAAGGGGATTCGCTCTACCTGGGGTGGGGTCAACAGCGGAAAGAGCACGTCCCGGATTGCCTGCAGGTGTGTCGATACACTTCGATGTTCATGTTCCGGCAGAGACCTTCCGAGGATCCGGGGGCCGGGACGCTTGCCCCCCAGTCCGGTCAGCTGCTCTTCTTGCCTTTGCATGTCCTGCCTCCGGGAGATCTTTTTCGGTCTGGTGAATCCTGCTCGGCCACGCCAACCTGCTTATTCTTTCCAACGAAGCTTTTGGCGGAAGCATCTCTCTGGTTCTCGTGTGCGCCCCAGGTTCGATCGTGTTGCGCAAACTGGTCCTCCTGGGTGCAAAGTGATTCCAACAGGAAAGCGACGCTTCAGCTATAACTACTTGCCACAACTGGCTTCCGCAATTGTCAGTTCCAGCACAAAGGCCCCTGCCCTGCTTCGCGTAGCCTGAAGACATGAGTATCCAGCTAGGCATGCCGCAACCCCGGGAGGATGCCGGGCTGTCCGTATCCGCGTCAAGGCCTGCCGGCATAGGCGCCGCGCTGGTGGACCGGTATGGGCGCCGCGCCACTGACCTGAGGTTATCGTTGACGGATAAATGCAACCTCCGCTGCACCTATTGCATGCCTGCCGAGGGGCTCCAATGGCTATCCAAGCAGGCGGTCATGTCAGCCTCGGAAATTATACGGATCGTCCGGATCGGTGTGGAGAACCTGGGTATCCGCGAACTGCGGCTGACCGGAGGCGAACCCCTGGTCCGCCACGATCTACTGGGGATCATCGCCGAGTTGCGGCGAAACCACCCTCAGCTGCCGATTTCAATGACCACGAACGGTGTGGGGCTCGCCAAAAAAGCGGCCCCGCTCAAGGCTGCCGGGCTGACCCGGATTAACGTCTCGTTGGATTCGCTGCATGAGGAGACCTTCAACCAGCTGACGCGTCGGCCCTTCCTGGACCAAGTCCTGGCCGGGGTGGATGCCGCGTGGTCCGCCGGACTGGGGCCGGTCAAGCTCAATGCCGTATTGATGCGGGGCATCAACGATGCCGAAGCTCCTTCGTTGCTCGCGTGGGCGCTTGACCGTGGTTACGAACTAAGGTTTATTGAGCAGATGCCGCTGGACGCTGATCACGGGTGGACCCGGCGCAACATGATCACAGCAGCCGAAATCCGTACGCTGCTGTCCACTGACTTTGTCCTCACCCCGGATCCTCGGGCACGTGAGGGCGCGCCGGCGGAACGTTTCGAAGTACGGCGTCGGGCAGTTGGGTCGGAGGTGACTGACACTTCGTCGGCAGGGGGCCAGAACGTGCGTCCGGCGCTTGGGACAGTGGGGATTATCGCTTCAGTCACTGAACCCTTCTGCTCGGATTGCCGACGGACACGGATCACGGCCGAAGGTAAGATCATGGGCTGCCTGTTCTCCCGCGAGGAATTCGACCTGCTGGGTCTTCTGCGATCAGGCGCCTCAGACGAGGCTCTCGCACGGCGGTGGCAGGATGCAATGTGGCTCAAGCCAAAAGCTCATGGCATGGATCATGTAGGACTAGACGCCCCGGACTTCGTCCAGCCGGACCGCAGCATGAGCGCCATTGGAGGATAGCTCTTTATGAACGTACGCTATTTTGCTGCCGCACGTGCTGCTGCCGGATTTGAGGAAGAAATGTTCGACCTTGCAGACGGCACGACTGTGGCAGGGCTCCTGAAGGCCATACGGTCCGTAAAACGTCCGGAACCTCCCGCAGGGACTCCCCCTCTGACCAATATTTTGGCAAGAAGCAGCCTCCTGTTGAATGAAGTTGCAGTGCGTGATCACTCAACGGTTGTAGGTCCGAACGATGTGGTTGACGTGCTTCCCCCGTTTGCCGGCGGATGAGCCGCTTCAGCTTTTTGTGCATCCGGTCTGCAACCCAGTGTTGCCAATCTTGAAGGTCTTAGCGCGCTTCACGGGCTTCTCGACAGCGTGCGACACGTACAACGTCGTCGTAGCGGCGATCGTTCTTCAGCTAGTTGTACTGGCCTGGTGTATTTGTGTTTGATGCCGGGACCAAGAGCTTCGTTGAAAACCCGTGAGCGGTAGCAGGAACCGTTGTCGGTCAGCACCCTGCGGGGTGAGACCCCGTAGCCCTGAAAGTAGGCGCTGCCCCCTTGCCAGAATCGGGCAGCGTTGTTGTCCTGCCGCTCGTCTAAGAGGATCTCTGAATACGCGAGCCGTGAGTAGTCATCAATGGCGGTGTGAATGTGGCTAGCCGGGTTTAGGGCGGCCTTAGCAGTGTCCGCGGTTGGACCAGCCCTTGGCCCGGCCCACGGCCCTGTTGCCTCCTCCGTCGGGGACCCGGCCGAGCTTCTTGACGTCGACGTGAACGAGAGCTCCAGGGCTGTTTGTTCGTAGCGGCGAATGACTCGTCCTGTCGCCCGATCCAGACAGGACAGCCTCGCCAGACGATAACGGGACAGGACCTTGTGGACCGTGGACGGGTGCAACCCGAGCAAACAAGCGATGCGGGCCGGCCCCCAGGGCCGGTTCACCCGTAGGGCAATGATCCGCCGCTCGACCCGCTGTTGTGTCCGCTGCGGGGATGATGCAGGACGGCTCGAGCGGTCATCCATACCCTTGGCGCCGAGCTCGCGCGCCTGGGGACCAAGCTCAAGATAACGTTTGGCCCAACGGGCGGCGGTCGGCACAGAAACCTGCAAACGTTCGGCAGCGCGCCGCAACGGCCAGCCATCATCGACGATACATTTCGCCAACTCAAGCCGCCCCAAGGACGCGAGGAAAGCGTTAGGGTGGGACACGAAGACCTCCGATTGTGGAACTTGACTCTAGACAAGCCCCGCTCCACTCGGAGGTTTTCTTCATATCGCCATGCCATGCCGACTGTCACCAACGTCCGTGGGTAACACAGCTGATATGTAATTCTTGTGTCAAGAGCGTGGGGATGCAGTCCCAAGGTTTTGGGCCGTGGGACTGCATCCTTTGTTTTGCCGGGGTGATCGTTGGTGTGGGTTAGCGTGTCGTTGGCGACGGCGCGGTCAGACTGATATGCGCGGGTTGGTTACCGCAGGACGATGTGTTCGGCTGGAGGCTACCGCTGGTCTAGGAAGATCGGGCATACCCTGTTGGGGGCGCCCATAGCTGTATCGCGGGTTTACTCCACGCGCTGCGATTACCCCACCATCGCTGGCGTCCCGGCTGTTCCGTTCCGTGAAGGGACGGAAGTCAGGTAGTTGTTTGGGTGGTCTCCAGGCTTCCGGTAGCGAGGGACCAACACCAGCCGGAGAGCTCGCGGGCGATGGCGACGTTTGCGATGACGGGCCGCTTGCGGCGTTCGAGGTAAATCATCCAGCGTTCGTGCAGGCGCCGGTTCCCTGCATGGCCACGTGCTCGGGCCTGGGAACTGGCTTCTTCCCACCGTGAGCGCATGAGCCGGGACGAGACGTTGTATGGTCTACGGTGGTGCCAGGCTGCTTCGACGAGTAGCCGGCGGGCATGTCCGTTTCCGGTTTTCGTGATGGATCCCTGGGACCGGGACGCCCCCGATGAACGCTCGGTCGGGACCAGGCCCAGATATGCGCCGATCGTTGAACCGGTAAACCGGTCCCAGTCACCGATCTCCACGGCAAGACCAAAAGCCGTCAGCGTAGATATCCCGCGCAGGCACTGCAGCGACCGGACAATGGGCGTGTATTCGCTTGCATAGGCCATGGAGGCGATCGCCTGATCGAGGCGGTCACGGCGGTCCGAGATCTCATGCATCGCTTCCAGCGAGGACGCATAGGTCAGTTGTCGGGCCGGAGAATCGAATCGCTGGCGTGCGAGCCAGAGTTCGTGGGTTCCGGTCCAGGCCTGCCCGCCGGAATACACGATGCCCTGTCGCAACAAGAGCTTGGAAATGCGGTGCCGGGAACGCATCAGGTCCCCGCGGACATCTTCACGGAAACGCACCAGATCCCGGGCCGCTTCCTGATCCACCGAAGGAACCTGGACCGCCGTGATCTCACCGAGTTTGAGCAACCGGGCCAGATGCAGAGCATCCCTCGCATCGGTCTTTACCCGGTCACCGGACGGGCGCTGAAGCTTCGACGGGGCTGCAATCACCGTATCGATGCCGGCAGAAAGCAGGAACCTGGCCAAGCCAAAACCTGTTGGACCTGCCTCGTAAACGACCTTTGCCGGCGGAGGCAGCGAGATGATCCAGGCAAGAATCTCATCCCGGTCCGGCGTCAAACGGCGCCGGAAAACTTCCCCGGTCCGACCGTCCAACGCACAGGCCACAACACTACGGGCATGGACATCCAGGCCAACGCTTGTACGCTCGAACATAGCTGGAACCTCCAAATTTCAAATGTGGCTCTACCTGTTCGCCAAGTGTGGCAGGCAACCCACGACTTGCTTTGAAAAGGAGGTTCCAGCCCCCTGGACCACATTTCCCGGGCCCTTCTGACAGAGGGCCATCAGCGCCGGAACAAGATCCGGAGCGTCCACCCCCCCACCCGTCATTAGGGACAGAGGATCCAAGCTGGACGCTCCGGAAACGGTCCGGCGAAAATGGACCTCCAGAAGGGTCCAGAAGCTCCACAGCTGCTTCGCCTAAGCCGGCAACCTCCTGCTCATATCGTCTAGTGGATGCGTACCAACCGTGATGAAGAGTCGGGATCTGAACATTGGTAGTTGCTCCCGTGGATTCTGGTGACTTTCGAATGGATGGCGAACACCTGAAGTTCGTTAGGTGCCGCCGCAGGAGTACCAGTAGCCATACCTTCGCATTTGGTGCAGGGGTAGACAGTTACGGCCCCCTGGACGGCGAACGCATGCGAAGAAGCACACGTGGGCTTGCGTTTCTGGCTCATGCGCGATAGCCAGCGCACATAACAGGCTGCCTGCAAAAATCAGGGGACGCAGGGGCGTGCCCACCCGGTCGTTTAAAGGAACAGTCCGTGACGTCTAAACGGACCCTTTGTCCTGCGTACCCTTTTCCCTGCCCAGGACCGGAATGGTGGGCGCGTTGTTCCTTGTGCACACTTCGACAAAAGGTCGGATGTAGTTGTCCTTCAATGCCATGCAAAAAGTCACGGCGGGTAGGGGAAGATGAAGGTCATTCGAGGGAGTGAAGGATGAAACTACCTAATATCAGATACGCATCACCAGCATCAATTGAAGATGCCTGCGATCTACTGTCAGCTGACGAGGACTCCAAGATCATTGCTGGAGGCCAGAGTCTGCTGCCTGTCATGGCCATGCGCCTAGCCCAACCGTCCGTCATTGTAGACCTGGGATACGTTCCTGGCCTGACTGACCTGGAGGAAGTCGGAGACTACATCCGCTTCGGACCTATGGTCACCCATGCAACGATCGTCAGTTCCCCTGCCGTTGCCAAGAACCTGCCAATGATGGTGGCAGCTGGCCACCACATAGCCCATCCCCAGATTAGGAATCGAGGGACCTTGGGCGGAGCCTTGGCCCATGGCGATGCAGCGGGCGAATGGCCGCTCGTATTGCTTGCCCTCAATGGAATGGTGGAGGTTCAAAGTGTAAGAGGACGGCGCACCATTGATGCCGATGACTTGTTCGTCGGTCCGTACATGACGAGCATTGCCGCTGACGAGATCATCACTGACGTTTGGCTACCTTCACGTCCCGACGGATGGGGCTATGGGGAGTTTGCTAGACGATCTGGAGACTATGGGCTCGCCAATGTCGCAGTCGTAATGTCGATTGAGGGTTCACAAATTTCAAATGCGCGGGTGGCCGTTGGAGCCGCTGTTGGCAAAATCCAACGAGTGCCCGAGGCGGAAGACGTCCTCAACGGATCAGAGCTGTCACCGGAAAGGGCAGAAGTAGCCGCAAAAGCTGGAGCGAAATCGCTCTCGTATATCTCAGACATCCACGGCTCGGCCGAATATCGCCAAGGCCTGGTGCAGGAGCTGATTCGGCGCACCATAGTTGAAGCAGGAGCACGTACGTGACATCATCATCCCCATCAGAACGCGTCGAAATAGACGTGGAAGTAAACGGACGTCGGCGCACTGTTGCAGTAGACGCGCGCGATACTTTGGCCGACCACCTGAGGAATGACCAAAAGCTCACCGGCATCAAGCTCGGATGTGAGCATGGGGTTTGCGGTGCGTGCACGATCCTCATGGATGGGGCTGCCGTGCGGTCCTGCCTGACCCTTGCCGCCCAGGGAAACGGACGCAGCATACGGACCGTCGAGGACCTGTCGGATGGCGCTGCCCTTAGCCCACTTCAGGAAGCATTTAAAAAGCACCATGCCCTCCAGTGCGGTTTTTGCACGGCAGGGTTCCTCATATCAGCTACAGAGTTGCTAGACGCAAACCCTAGTCCGACAAAAGACGAAGTTGTCGAGGCCCTCTCCGGTAACTTATGCCGATGCACGGGCTACCAGACGATTGTTGAGGCTGTCCTGGATGCAGCGGGTCAGATTGGAAACTAAAATGGACAACCCACATTATTACTCTCCTCCTATAACAAGAAACGTTATAGGCAAGCGGGTCCCACGAACTGAGGACGCAAGACTTCTTACCGGGCGGGGAAAGTACCTGAACGACATCAACGTTGAGGGCCAGTTGCATGCTTGTTTCGTGCGCAGCCCTGCTGCTCATGCTCAAATCACGGGCATTGATACGTCGGTCGCCTCAGAGATGCCTGGCGTTCACCTTGTCTGGACGGCTTCTGACATCGAAAAGTACTGCGCCGGCATCGAGGCACAATATACGGCTGAGGGATGCGAAGCGATGACCATGCCGCTCTTGGCTAAGGACGTCGTACGTTACGTGGGTGAACCGGTTGTATTGATAGTCGCAGACTCGCGAGCGGTAGCAGAAGATGCGTGTGATCTCGTAGGTCTCGAGCTCGAGCCCCTCGAAGTCGTGCTTGACCCCCGCAAATCCATCCAAGGGGGCCCAGTAGCAAACGGCGAACGCCCTGACAATGTGGGCATTCGCGGGAGAGCAACCTTTGGGGACGTGGATGAGGCGTTCGCCAATGCCGAGCATGTCGTTTCCGCCCTGTACCACCCTGGTCGGGTGGCAGCCGCCCCTATGGAGACGAGGGGTTGTCTAGCGGACTACGAATGGACTGAGGACCGGCTTAGGCTATGGGCGTCAACGCAGATGCCCCATTACGTGAAGATGTGCCTGAGCCTCTTTCTTGGTTTCGATGAGTCACGAAGCGAGGTCATTTCTCCTGATACCGGCGGCGGTTTTGGGCAGAAAGCGCACGTATTCCCTGAAGAAATGCTCATGCCGCTCGCTTCGAAGCACCTGAAGACGCCAGTAAAATGGGTAGAGGATCGGCGCGAAAATCTTTTGGCCGGTTCACACGCCCACGAGCAGTTCGTCACAATCCAATATGCCGCCAACGCTGAGGGACGAATAACTGGGGTTCGGACCCATTCTTTAGTTGACGGAGGCGCCTACCATATGCCCCCGCAGACTATGGCTGTGGAATGCTGGGCTACCGCGGCCGTCACGCCCACCGGTATATACGATATCCCAGCGGCGGAGTACGTTTACGAGGGGGCCGTCACCAACAAGTGCCCCATGGGCGCTTTCCGCGGGGTTGGATACACGGCGGGAACCCTCGCCCGGGAATCCCTTATGGATGATCTGGCGCGACAGATGAAGGTGTCTCCTTTTGAAATCCGGAGACAGAATGTTGTTAAAGAATTTCCGTGGACAAATCCCCAGGGGGTCGTGTACGAGGAGGGGTCATTTCTTGAGGTAATCAACACCTTGGAAGAAATGGTCGACTACCCGGCCTTTCTCAAACGACAGGAAGAAGCCCGCAAAAACGGCAAATACCTGGGGTTGGGAATCAGCGTCTTCGTCGAAAGTAGTGGCGAGAGCACGGGCATGATGCAGGCCCATGGCGCAACCGATGTGTTCCATGACACAGCAACCGTCAAAATGGATTCGACCGGCTCGGTGACAATAACCTCGGGTTTGAATTCACAGGGGCAGGGCCACCAAACGACCCTAGCCCAGGTAGCCGCGGATGTCTTAGGCATCCCCTTCGAATCGATCAGCGTCGATGCGGGAACTTCCACCAAGGGCGCCTATGGCAGCGGCACCATTGGAAGCCGCGCAGCCGTCATCGCCGGCGGATGTGTTAATCGTGCAGCCCATGCCATTCGCGAAAAACTGGTTGCCGTTGCTGCCAATATGCTCGAGTCTTCTGAGGAAGACATCGTTTTGGAAGAAGGCTTCGCATCCATCGTAGGGGCTCCGGAATCGCGAGTGAGCGTCGCCGACGTGGCCATGGCAGTCTACTGGGACTCATCCAAGTGGCCCGCCGGTTTTGAACCCGGATTGGAGTTCACTAAGGCATGGGACACATCCCGGCCCATGTTTTCGAACGGCGGTCATGCCCTTATCGTTGAACTGGATCCCATCACCGGGTTTGTAACAGTCGAAAAGGTCTATTCCGTCGAGGACTGCGGCGTTATCATCAATCCCACAATTGTAGAGGGCCAAATTCGCGGTGGGGTCATACAAGGAATTGGCATGGGCCTTTTCGAGCAGCTTGTCTACGATAATTCAGGAAACTTGTCTACAACGTCTTTCCTGGATTACCAGACGCCAACGATGGATGTTTCTCCCCCATTTGAAATCAGGCACATTGAAACCCCGTCGGTGATGACAGCGTCAGGCGTGAAGGGGATGGGAGAGTCTGGTCTGATCTCGGCACCGGCTGCCGTACTCAACGCCGTGAATGATGCACTCTCTCCCTTTGGTTCCGTTCTCTATGAACTTCCAGCAACCCCCGAGAAAATTATCCGCGCCACCAAGGGAATTGTCGACCTGGAAGGCCCGGAGGATTGGTCAGACCTGTGGGATCGGGCAGGGGTGCCCGCGCTCGATCGAGGCCCAATGGATACGGAGTAGGGACAGCATGCGTGCGTCCCTGATTGCAGACCCAAATTCCAAAGTCCAGGACATGTGAAAGAAGGCAAAATTTGTATGACGCAATTGTGGTTGGCGGCGGTTTTAGCGGTCTGAAAGCAGCACGCGACCTTACCAATGCAGGCAAAAAAGTACTTCTCCTTGAAGGGGGCGACCGCCTTGGAGGGCGAGCGTATTCCCGGGAGTCCCGGAATGTACCCAACCTGCAGGTCGAGATAGGTGGAGCGTACCTACACCGAAAGCATCACCCGCGGCTGGCAGCCGAATTGGACCGGTACGGAATTGCCACGGCGGCTGCTACCGAGTTCACCTCGTTTAGGCATCGTTTGGGCCCGACCGCACTGAATCAGGCATTTCCTATTCCCGGTTCGGAAGCAGTTGCAGTGGAAGCAGCCACCTACACTTTGCTGCGGGATGCGCACAGAATTGACCTGGAAAAGGGGTTGGAGAACCAGGACCTTGAGGACCTGGACATCCCACTCATCGAGTACGTCGACGGGCTCGACCTGCCCCCTGTTTCCAGGCAGTTTTTGCTCGCCTGGGCGTGGAACATGCTGGGCCAGCCTGCTGACCAGTCATCCGCGTTGTGGGCGTTGCAACTTGTTGCAGCACATCACTACAGCATCCTCGGCGTGCTTTTCTCGCTGGATGAAGTATTTGCCAATGGTTCAGCTGACCTGGTCGACGCCATGAGCCACGACATTCCTGAAATCAGGATGCAGAGCGTCGTTACCGGCATAGATCAGTCAGGCGATGCAGTGCATGTGACCCTCAAAAGCGGGGACGCCTTCCAAGCACGTTCCGTGGTAATTGCTACCCCAATGAACACTTGGCGGAGGATTCTTTTCACCCCGGCCCTACCTGAAAACCGGCGGTCAGTAATTGAGGAAGGGCACGGTGGCCGCGGACTTAAAATTCTGATTCACGTGCGGGGAGCGGAAGCGGGAATCGAATGCGTCGGAGACGGAATTTTTCCCACGCTTTACGACTATTGCGAGGTGTCGGAAAGCGAACGACTGTTGGTGGCGTTCACCGACTCGGGATCCTTCGATCCTACCGATCTCAGTGCTGTCAAGGACGCTGTGCACTACTATCTACCGGAGGTTGAAGTCCTCGGCATCGATTATCACGACTGGATCAAAGACCCACTTTTCGAAGGGCCCTGGGTCTCACCCCGAGTACGACAGTTCAGTCGAGTACACAAGGAACTTGGTGAACCGGCAGGCCGTGTTTATTTTGTAGGATCCGATGTGTCGTTGGGGTTCCCGGGATATATTGAGGGCGCGCTGGAAACCGCTGACTCGGCGGTCAACGCGATTCTGCGTTCGTAGAACGAGGGCTTCCTGATGCTCTCCCCGGAGCTTATGGTTCGCTCGCAGCCGGCGCAGTCATCCGGCCAAAAACGCTGACAAGAATGCAGTTGCACGGTCCCATGAACGCCATCGGCCATCAGGAATGATGGCCGATGGCGTTCTGTCGGGATCAAAAATTAGGTTTAGGTGTTTGGGTGTAGCGTGATCCTCTAACCCAACGGTGCCCCCGATCCCGCCTCATGATCCTCCTGCTCCAGGGAGGGTCACTGCTATCCGTTTGGTAGCCAAGTTTCCTGCTCAGGGCCTTGCCGCGCCCCCGCAGGAACTGGACCACTGCCTCCGCCCGTGAGAGTTGCTGCTTCGCCTGGTCGTCCTCGGACCTCGCCGGTTCACAAATTCGATGCCTCACATCCCTTTCCTATACACAGGCAGTTTGTGCTCACCCCGTTCACTTCGAGGAGATGAATTTGATGTCTATCGGTGCTATCGCCGGTCTGATTTCCGCTGGGGTCTTTGCACTCCTTGTTCTACTGCTTGCAGTGCCGATCATGAAACTCGGCCAGGTACTAGACGAGGTACGAATTGCGATTAGGTCGTTGAGCGACGGTGCGATTCCGATAATGGATGGGGCCACAGCTATTGTGGCCACCGCCAATCAACAACTTAGGAAAGTGGACGGCATTGCGTCGAATGTCTCTGATGTTAGTGCCAACTTCTCCGCCTTGACCTCCCTGATCACGGCCAGTGTCGGGGCACCCCTGATCAGAATGGCGGCTTTCAGCCATGGTGTCAGAACCGCTTTAGCGAAACACCCTAGGCCGGCTACAGGCCGACGAAGCCGCTAAAGTTCGGAGGCCAGTATGAACCGATTTATCTGGCTGGGAACCGGCATGCTTATTGCAGTCATTGCCCTTCGGCAAGTGAATGCAACAAAGACCGGACCCGGCCCGTGCAGGGCCTTATAGACGGTCTCAGGCGCGACGTGCAATTCCGGCTGTCCAGGAAGACACTACACAGCCGGTTGCCGATCTGGCGGGGGCTTCATCGCTGTTCGAGGTGCTCCCAGACGAAGGCCCACAGCTCCTGGATCGGACGACGGCGGGACTTTGCTTGCGATCTTCCCGGTTCGCTGACGACTCCTTCTGCGCTCGGCACTGCGCAGGGCTGTCTGCGGACGGTAGTTGCCAGAGGGTTCGTGAAGGTTGCGGCTGATCTCCGTGCTCACGGTAGCGGACTGCACCCGAGCTGCCGGGCAATGGCACGGATGCTACGCCGGGCATGCAGTAGGTCCGCAATCGTAATCCGTTCCGGCTCGGAGAGATGACGGCGGAGATCCCTGCAGGCCGCTGCTGTGAAATCGGTGCGTACGTCTTGATGTCTCCGGACTTTTAGACGACCGTTTGGCCGTGCCGCCACCGAGTGCCGGGACTACGGCTGGTTCCCACGATGCGGCAGGCTTCAGGATTGCCCATTTCCTGTTTTATCAGCTGATCATAGTGAGCCCGGGCAGCCATCTTCGGTGGAGCGCATCGACCCCTCGGCGGTCCTTTCATCTGGCCCAATTGCAACTCATAATCGCTCAGGTGTTGCAACCACCGCTAGACGGCAAGCCCACGCAACATGGCTCAGTTTTCGAGCATCGCTGACACCAGGGTTCGTTTTGGATTCGGATGCAGGCTTGGATACGCCATCAGCAGCACTAAGGAACGTTACGGTAGCGCTTAACACAGGGGAGGGGACAAGTTCCTCGAGTTGCAGGAGACGGCCTGTAAGCGGCCATGAAAAACTGCCCATAGGCGGCCACGAAATTGCCCACTGACGGCCAGTAGAACTGCCCACTGGTGGCCATGAGATCTGCCCACTTCCTCAACTGTTCCTGCCGCGTCTTCAGCGGCGGGGGCCTCTCCCCGGGATTTGATGACGGTGTCTAGTCGCACCAAATGTCGTCCCAGGAAGAGGCCCTGTATGAAGCATGACGGAGAAATCATGGAAATTCTTGCTGCCTATGATCTGACCGGATCGTTGCGCGCCACCGCGGAGCTCACGGGCTGCTCGCACCACACTGTAGCCAGGCACGTCGCCGCGCGGGACGCCGGCCGGCCAATTGCAGAACCGGCGCCCCGGCCCAGGGTCACGGACGCTTACCTGCCTAAGATCGAGGAATGGGTAGAGGCGTCCAAGGGCCGGATCCGCGCCGACAAGGCCCACGAAAAGCTGCTCGCCCTAGGCTATGAGGGGTCCGAGCGGTCTACGCGCCGGGCGATCGCGCAGGTCAAGGCCGCGTGGCGGCTCGGACACACCCGTGTGCACCGGCCGTGGATCACCGAGCCTGGGATGTGGCTGCAGTACGACTTCGGCGACGGGCCACGGATCGGCGGCGTAAAAACCATTCTGTTCGTTGCCTGGCTGGCGTTCTCAAGGTTCCGGATCGTGATCCCGTTGCGGGACCGGACCGCGCCGAGCGTGTTCGCAGCCCTCGACCGGTGCTTCCGGATCCTGGGCGGGGCACCAACGTATGTCCTGACCGATAACGAGAAAACCGTGACAACGGCCCATGTCGCAGGGGTTCCGGTGCGGAACCAGCAGACCCTGGACTTCGCCCGGCACTACGGGGTCACCGTGCTGACCTGCCAGCCCGCGGACCCTGCAACGAAAGGCGGAGTCGAAGCGTCGGTGAAACTGGCCAAAGCCGACCTCGTGCCCACCGACACGAACCTGAGGCCCGGTTACGCTTCCTTTGCCGAGCTGGAGGCCGCCTGCGAGGCGTTCATGGACGAGGTCAACAACCGCGAACACCGGGCCACCCGACGTAAACCCGCAATGGTTTTGGCGGAGGAAGCGGCCCGGCTGCACCGGATCCCGGAGACCGCGCACACGGTCGCGTTCGGGCTGGCCCGTATAGTCCCGGAGAACACCCCGATGGTCTCCTTCGAGAACGCCCAGTACTCGGTGCCGTCGCATTTGCTCGGCGCGAAGGTGTTCGTCCGCTCCCACGGCACCGGCCCTGACGAACAGGTCATCATCGTCCACCACGGCCCGACCGGCCCGGTCGAAGTCGCCCGCCACGGCCGGGCAAGGCCCGGCAGTCCCGCGGTCATCGAGGAGCACTTCCCAGGGACCAGTACCAGAACCCCGGGCGACTACGCCGTGAAGGCACGCACCGCCGGTGAAGCCGAGTTCCTGGCCATCGGCGCCGGCGCCAAGACCTGGCTCGTGGAAGCCGCGGCTGCAGGAACAGGCCGGATGAACATGAAAATGGCCGAGGCCGTGACCCTGGCCAAGATCGCCGGGACCGAGTCCGTGGACCGTGCCCTGGGAGACGCCGCGCTGCACGGCCGGTTCGCCCACGGCGACCTGCCCTCCATCCTGAACGCGAACATCCGCCGCACCACCACCCACGCCGCTAACGAAACCAGGTCCCTCACCCAAGGCACCAGCGCCTGGGCAGGCCTCGGCGCCGAGCCGTCCAGCGCCCCCGCAAAGGAGCAGAGCCGATGAGCCCGGTCACCACCACGAACACCACCGCCCCGGCCCTGCCGGCCGAACTGGAAGCGCTGATGCGGCAACTGAAGATGCCCCACGCCCGGGCACTGGCACCGGAGCTGATCGCGACCGCCCGCGCCCAGCGCTGGGAACCAACCGAGATCATCAAGGCACTGTTCACCGAAGAAGCCGCAGGCCGGGCCCGGTCCATGCTCGCCACCCGGCGCAAAGCAGCAGGCTTCCCGACCGGGAAGACCTTCGACGTCTGGGACCCCGCCGTCTCCTCCATCCCGGCGCCCACCCAGCAAGCCCTGCGCACCCTGGAATGGATCACCCGACGCGAGAACCTGGTCGTCTGCGGGCCCTCCGGCACCGGGAAAACGTTCTTCCTCGAAGCCCTCGGCCAGCAAGCCGTCGAAGCCGGGATGCGCGTTGCCTGGTTCAGACTCGAAGACCTCGGCGCCCTCATCCGCGCACACCGCACCGACGACAGCGTCACCAGGGCCGTGGCTAGAATCCTCCGCGCGGAACTCGTCGTGATCGATGACATCGGCCTTCTCCCGGTGGCCACCGACGCCGCCGAAGGACTCTACCGGGTCGTGGACGCCGCCTACGAGAAACGCTCCGTCGCGATCAGCTCGAACCTGCACCCCGCCGGCTTCGATGAACTGATGCCCAAAACCCTCGCCACGGCAACCGTGGACCGGCTCCTGCACCACGCCCACGTCTGCCAAACCAGCGGCGACTCCATCCGACTCACTCAAGCCCTCGCCGGGAAAGGAGTCACCGAACTGAACTAACAAACCCTCGACGATGGCCAATCCCACCGAAAACCCTCAGTGGGCAGATCTGTTGGCCATCACCGGGCAGATTTACTGGCCACCAGCGGGCCGATTAACTGGCCGCCCGTGGGCAGAAACCAAAGGCCATTGACAACGGCCAGCGGCAGACGTCGCCCCGCCTGTGCAGAGCGACATAGCCCACGAAGACTGCGGGAAATGCAGGCCGTTGCATTCCCCGCAGTCCATGACCGAGGGTGGATCCCGAGCCAGGAGGAGTCGTGTCTGGCCCGGAAAATGTGGGGGGACTGTCCCAAGGGGTCTTGCAGTAATCTTGCGGTTAGTGGCTTCCTATCGGCAGTTGCCGCCTTGATTTCCGGTCACTCAGCTGTTTGGCCAGGATTCCCACATCGAGACCTGCTCAGAATCTTGGTACGCGGAGGCTGCGCGGAGCAGTATCTTCTGCAACGAAACTGCTTGCCAGAGCCGCCCACAGGGTTCGTGCGTCCGGATAGTTTCGTCTCCGCCCGGGAGCGCATTCTGTTGCATTCATCACCTCACGAGATGCCGCATTACTTCGCAGACCAACTGCCTGATTCCCCAAAGCCCGCAACCGGCGCGGAGGTGACAGCCATGGCCGAACGGCCATGAGACCGTTAGCGCTGACGTGACGTGGCCGACGCGTGTCAGCTGCTGTGATTCCTACATTGGAAGGCTTCTACTGTGGCTTCCACGATTTGTTGGTATCCCGTACACCGGCATATATTTCCGGAAATAGCTTCGCGAGCGGTTGTCTCATCGAGGGTAACGTCTTCGTCGTCGTAGAGAGGCTTAAGAGACATCAAGAAACCTGATGTGCAAAAACCGCACTGCAGGGCGTGGCACTTTGAGAAGGAACTTTGTAGCGGGTGAAGGTCGCCTTCCTGCTGTAGGCTTTCGACTGTTTCAATCCTGGCGTTGTTCGCCTGCACTGCCAGCACGGTGCAGGATCGAATGGGCTGACCATCCATCAGCACAGTGCAGGAACCGCAAACGCCGTGCTCGCAGCCTACCCGTGTCCCTCTGAGGTGCAGGTCTTCGCGTAGGAAATCTGCGAGGAGCCGACGAGGCTCGACGTCCGTTTCGTGGTTGACTCCGTTTACTTCAACCGTGAGGCGAAAGGCGTTCATCAGTATTCCATGCTTTCCTTTGTCGGTCTCGCGCGGTGCCGTGCTTGGGCGAGGGTTCGTTCGACGATTGTCCGAATAACTTGGGTGCGATAGGGAGCGCTCCCGTGCACTGTGGGCACGGGATCAAGCCCCTGTACCGCCACCCGGGCAGCTGTGGCAACGTCGGCGCTGGACAGGGTGCTGTCTATTAGGACTTTTTCCGCCTCTTGGCAGCGGATGGCGGTTGATCCTCCACCCAGGACAGTAATTCTCGCCCGCGAACATTTGCCGTGTTCGTCCAGGGTGACGATGGATGCCGCTCCTCCTATGGCGTAGTCGCCATGCCTCCGAGAGAACTCATCAAATGCAGCACCAGTGCCGGGAGGTAGCAGAGGTATGTTAACCTCCACAATGAGCTCGCCGGGAAGGATGCTCGAGACGAAATGTGAGACTAGCAGTTCCTTGATAGGAATCTTTCGCTCGCCTTGTAGAGACCGTGCGGTGACGGAGGCGTCAAGGGCTAGCAGGACTACGGGCAGCTCTGCCGCAGCATCAGCATGTGCAAGAGAGCCGCCAATCGTTCCTCGGGTACGAATTTGAGGGTGCGCGATCCACGCTGCCGCTTCCGACAAGATTGGAAGGTTTTGCGAAATGGTCTTGGAGGTCGTTAGCTTCGCATGACGGGTCAAGGCGCCAATCGCCATAGCATGGTCGGTCTTCTTTATGTTTGCCAAACCGGGCACCTGGTTGATGTCGACCAGAAGTGAGGGACGGGCCATCCGGAAATTCAGGAGCGGGACCAAACTTTGACCTCCGGCGATGACTTTCGCGTCATCGCCTCCCTCCGCGAGTAGGCGGAGCGCATCCTCAACCGAGTCGGCAACAACGTATTCGAAGGAAGGTGGCTTCACGGGCAATACCGCCGGCCGCGCTCATTGTTCATGCCACTACTTTGCCCCCTTGGTATGGCTTTGCGCTCTGCGTCATGGGACAAAACAGTGCCCGGACCTGCCTAGAACAGACAATTCCAAGCAGCGCTGATGCTGAGCGCCCTAACTCAGAGGATGTCTGTTTGGGCGATTGACTTCAGCAAACCATAAAGTCGTAGTGCGACAAGTAGTTCCACGTGGCGTTCGGCAACGCTGATGCCAAGCCGTTCTTCAATGGATCTGAGACGGTAGGCCACGGTGCGCTCATGAACCTGGAGTGCTGTCGCGGCCGCTACCGCATTGCAGCCGGCTGAGAAGTACGCCCGGAGGGTGTCACAGAGTATGTCTTTGCGGGGATCGGTGAGCAAAGGACCCAGCTGCTGCGCGACCAAATCACGCACCGCTTGCATATTTGTGGCGAAGACAGCTTCCAGAGCTACGTCGCTATAGTGCGTTATTCGCGCCCCCGTGAGACGGCCGACTTTGTAAGCTCTCCATGCGCGCTGGTGACTGTGCCGAAAGCCGGAGAAACCCTTGTCAAGGGATCCCAGGGCAAGATGTGCTCCATCGGGCAGGTCGCCTTCTGTCAATTGCGTTGCAGAGCTCAGTCCATCTGATACAGGCAACCAGCCCAGAAAAGCTCCGCCGGTGCTTTCCAGTATCAGTGGCGCATTGCTGTTAAGGATGGTGGCGGCAAGGGTGATCATCCCCTTCGGATCATTTCCCCAGGCCACCACTGATAGGTGGTTTCCTTCGAAGGGGTAGGCAGCGTTAGGTCGGGCCGTGCGCCTTCCTGAAATGAAGTCCCGCAACTCATTCCTCAGCCGGTGATCCTCAGACTTGTAGAAGAATCGATGCTGTTCGGAACGATACGCGTCGATGACGTTGGCAACGACCACGTCATGCCATCGGTGCTGTAACTGGGAGACCCACTTCTGGATCTCTAATTGCTGTGATGCATCTGGGACAAGAGTTGTTGTGAGGTCTAGGAGCACATCCCAGGTCGCAGATTGCAGCACTCTGTAGGTGTGGATGAGTTCGAGTAGATCCACACCGGCTTGGGCTGTTTCGCGCGCCTCAAGGGTGGCCTCCCGCAGGAAATTTTCGTCTGGTTCGTCTGACCCGGACAAGGCCCTGCTGATAGATAGCAGGGCGGCGGACAGCCGCTCAGACCGCCGCAGCGAAAGTGCCGGATCTAAGCCCACACCGGCCTGAACGTCATCATGGAGTCGGCGGACCATCGAGTCGGACAAGTGTTCGATATCTGATGTGACGGCGGCCGATATTGCCGATAGATGTTGTGTCTGGATCATGTTCCTATTTCATGCGCTGTGGTCTCGGCACAGACCAGGCCCCTTGATAGTCTCAGTGTATGACCATTGAGGAAGGACTGGACGAACTTTCCGTTGCAGTGAAGGCAAGGATTCCTGAAATCTACGACTGCATCCGGGCGAGACTGCAGTATACGTACGAAGACTATTCCGCCGCGACACGTAACTCGTCCCTCACGGAGGCAGAATCGGAAACCATCACAGCTTCCCTGCGTGATGTCCTCGAATACATCGGTCAAGGGCGGGTCGGGGCAACCAGGGCTTCCAATGAGACTCTCCGGGAGGTGAGGTTGGCGGCACGGGCCGGCGTGGACTTGCATCACCTGCTCCGGGGATCCAGGGCGGCTCAGGCCACTTTGTGGGAGTTTCTACTTGAGGAGGCGCACCGAATCATCACCGATCCCGTTCGAAGGTCCAAGGTCCTGAGGCATGCCAGTGCAAGCCATTTTGCCTGGAACGATAGAGTTTCTGCGTCCATCATCGAGACATACCAAATGGAGAGCACTGCATTCTCCAGGCAGAGTCAAAACCGGAGGAAGCTTTCGACGCTGAGGGCTCTCCTCGCTGGACTGCCAATAGATTCGACAGTTTTTTCCTATAACCTTTCAGGCCGGCATCTTGCTGCGGTTGTGTCCGGTGACGGTGTGGAGGCTGTGGCTCGGACCCTCGGCAGCGCATCTAGGATCCGTCCCCTTGTTATCACAGCCGAGGATGAGACCGGCTATATTTGGGCCGAGTGGTCGAGTCGATTGCCGTCACCACGGCAGGTTGTCCTGTCAAGTGACCTACCGAAGGACACGCGGATTTCGTTTGGGACTTTGAGCGAAGGCTTGGATGGGTTCGTAGTTACGCACAGACGAGCGCTGGAGGCCGACTCGGTCGCCCAAAAACTGGGCACCCAGGTCACCTGGTATGAAGATGTCATGCTTGAAGCGTTGGCTACGCGCGATCTCGCTGCCGTTACTTCATTTATTTCCGACGAATTGGGGGGCCTCGGGTTGCACCAAGACCCCCCAAGTAGGTTAGTCGAAACTCTCGAAGCATATTTTGCTTCGGGCCAGAACGCGGCAGCGGCAGCACAGCGTCTGGGAGTTCACAGCCGTACTATCGCTTACCGTCTAAAACTCATCGAAGGCAAAATAGGTTCACGTGGCTTGCTCCGAGATGAACTGCCCGTCGCCATCAGGCTCTCGCGGATGGTCGAGGCTATGAAGCTGGAGCTCGGCGGGTTGGAGGATTCTCCCGGTCTCCCGCAACCCGCCCTCTGAGTGAACCCCTTTGAGGAGTCGCTGCCAGCCAGCGGCTTCTACTCCACCAAGAACCAGATTTCCTTGAATGGCTCGTGAAACTCCCAAGTAGACGTGTGTCCCTTCGGAAGGAATACCAGGTCGCCGGCGGTTACAGGGACCGGCTCCTGGGATGCAAGAGTTAGCGTTGCGGAGCCTTCGACAACGTAAATGATCTCGTTATCGGTGAGTTCATAAGTTGTTGTGCACGGCTGCGAAGTGAAGATACCCGTGCCGAATTGTGGAGAGGAAGTGCGTTCAAAGAGCGTGAACCCGTGCCCGTTCGGGCTTCCCTCATGGACGACTACACCGTCCGGCTGCCAGGATTCAAGCGGGGCGGTGCCCGTGCTGACTTTCCTGATCTTATCCATTGTGCGGCCATCCCTTCATAGCCGGGGGAGGTGTCTTTCCCGTCACTAGAACATCTTGGAGCCAGTCTGCCATGTCAAGCCTGGGCCTGATTCCCAGATTGTGGCAGCAGTGATCGCCGTCCTTTTCAACTACCAGGGTCAGGTGTTCTGCCGGGACCAGTTCGAGGACAGTGTCCACGAAGGACAGTGGAACTTCGTCGTGCACGCCGTGCAGAATGTATGTAGGGCATGCGATGTTTGGTAGGACGTCCCGGGTCTCCAGAGCAGCATGGACGTGCTGCCTTGCTTCCTCCAGAGTGTCAACTTTGGAGACGTACTTCCAGCTTTCCTTTGTCAAGGGAGTCTCAAGGTCCCAGTAGTCCAGGTCGGAGAATCCGCCCCAGGAAATGCACGCCGCCAGACGCGGTTCACATGCGGCCGACTTGAGCGCATAGTTACCGCCCAGGCTTCGGCCCAAAACTCCGATAGCTTCGTTCCGGATTGCTTCAAGTCCGATGAGTAGATCCACTACCGCTGACGTGTACTTTTCGTAGTCACCGGCAATCCGCTTGTGTTCAAACATTTCGCCCTGCCCAGGCCCGTCAAACGTGGCAGTAGCCATGCCCCGATCGAGCACCAGGTTTTCCATCTGGAAACTTTCCTCTTTGGTGCTCTCCAGGCCACCGAGCATGATGACCGCGGGGTGTGGTCCCTGGCCTTCCGGAATTCGCACGTAAACAGGCATCGGAATGCCGTCAACCACCAGTTCGTGTCGCTGTGCGGGCGGGGACAAGAGTGGGGCTGCTTTCTGGTATAGTTCAACTTTTCGAGATTGGCCCTTCTGTCGGCGCTCATCGAACCAAAGGAACTGGGCGTACTGGGCGCACAGCGCCGCTGACATCAGGAGCTCACCGGCGGACAGGTCGTGGCCCAGGGCCACTTTACTTTCCGCTTCCTGCTCGTACTCATTTGCGAGATTCATCCAGTAGTCAAACCAGGTAATCTCCTTAGGCCTATCGCGGGCACCCACCATGTCCGAGTAGGAAACGCCGTCGAGGATAAGGCGTCCCCAGTTCAGCATTTCATCTTCAGGTTTCACTTGCGAAGTTACAGTCATACTGCCGTCTCCCTAAATTCAGACTTCCGTGACCCCGCACAAGGGGTCTGCGGAATGATCTTGCTATGGAAGCGGCGCGAGGGCGCCTACTAACTGCGGATACTTAGGCGGTGTTTTTGTCAATGCCTGAACATCCGGGCTTCCCGGCCCGGTGACATACTGAGCCCATGATGGCAAAGGCTAAAACGCTCATCCCTGATACCGGCACGGCCGACGCGGACAAGGGCAACAGACAGGCATGGATAGGCCAGGAGGTTCTGCGGCGGGAGGACCGCCGGCTCCTCACTGGATCAGCAACATTTGCTGGCGATCTGGGAGTGCCCGGGCAATTGCATATGCGCATTGTCCGTTCGACACAGGCCCATGCGCGGATCGTGTCCATAGACGTCACTGAAGCCGCAAAGACTCCGGGCGTACGAATGGTTGTCACGTCTGAGCACACGCGGCATTTGGGTTCCATCCTCTTGGAAGAGCTGGGATACCACGAGATTTACGAAAATATTGAGGACTTTAGCCACCCCGTTCTGGCAGTAGACAAGGTGCAGTATGTGGGGCAGCCGGTGGTTGCCGTACTTGCCGTTGATCCCTATCTTGCCGAAGACGCGGCCGAACTGGTCTCTATCGAGTACGAGCCGCTCCCGGTCCTCCTGGATCCGGAAGAAGCGTTGACCGGTGAGATTGAGCTTTTTCCGGGGCGTGGCAATGAAGGTGCACGCATTAAAAAGGCCTACGGCGACATTGACCGGGCCTTTGCCGAGGCCGAGCACATCATCCGCCACAAGTACGTTACGAACCGCCATTCCGGTGTACCTATGGAGCCGCGGGCCGTAGTGGTGCAGCCCGACCCGGCAAGGGACACGTTATTCATCTGGGGCACAGTGCATGTGCATGACAACCGCAGGATCATCGCCAAGATGTTGAATCTTCCCGAGGTCAATGTCCGGATGAAACACGTAGAAATCGGCGGCAGTTTCGGGGTGAAGGGCGGAGTCTTCCCGGAAAACGTCGTTGCAGCATGGGCAGCCCGCACATTGGGAGTCCCGATCAAATGGACTGAGGACCGCGCCGAGCACATGACATCCACGTCCCATGCTCGGGAAATGGTGCATAAGCTGGAACTCGCGCTCGATGCTGAGGGCAAAATTCTGGGCATGAAGGACGAAATTTTCCACAACCATGGAGCCTATTTCAGGCAAGCCGAGCCACTAGTCAGCGACATTACCGCCGGCATTGTGTTCGGCCCCTACCGGGTTCCGGCCTACGATGCTACCCTGCACGCCGTCTTCACCAACAAAACACCTGTCGGCGCTTATCGCGCACCTGGACGATATGAATCCACTTTTGCTCGTGAGCGGATCTTCGATCTGGCATGTGAAGAAATCGGTCTCAGTAAGGCGGAGTTCCGGCGGCGAAACCTTCTTACCACGGAAGACCTCCCGTGGACGCCTGGTCTCGATATCGTCCACGAGCCTTACCACTTCGACTCGGGAGATGTAGTAAAGCACTTCGGCGAAGCGCTGGAGGCGGCAAACTTTTCGGAGTGGATTGAAGAATCCAAACGACTGCGGGCGCAGGGCCGGAAAGTTGGCGTAGGCCTCGGCGTGCTTATGGACAAGGCAGGGCTGGGGCTTTTCGAAACAGGTGGTGTCGAAGTCAGCCGCGCAGGCCGCGTTACGGTCAAGACCGGAGGTTCTTCGGTCGGACAGGGAATCGAGACAGTTCTGGCCCAGATTGTCGCCGAAGAACTACAGATCGCTCCCGAAAACATTGACATCGTCCATAGCGACACAGAGCTCATTCCGGACGGCGTCGGCTCCTGGTCCAGCCGTTCAACTGTTCTCGCTGGGGGTGCTGCCCGCAAGGCGGCGCTTGCAGTGGTGGATAAAGCCAGGCGTCTGGCAGCTGAGATGCTCGAGGTTGATCCGGAAGACCTCGAATTGGCGGCAGGCAGTTTCAAGGTCAAGGGCACTGATCAGCAAATTACGCTGTACGAGATTGCGGCGGCGAGGGACCCTTTCACGGCTAGGGCGGACAATGATGAGCCGGGCCTCGCGGCGGACGCGGTCTACGTGAACAACGCCATGAACTACCCGTACGGGGTGACGCTGGTGCAAATCGAACTAGATCCTGGCACGGGCGGCCATAAGATACTTCGCTTCTCGACCTCCACGGAAGCAGGGCGTGTAATTAACCCGCTGACCACAAGGGGTCAGATCATTGGTGCCGCTGTGCAAGGCATTGGAGGCGCCCTTTACGAGGAGTTCCTCTACGAAGAGGACGGACAGCCAATTACGACTTCGTTTATGGACTACCTGTTGCCGGGCGCGCAGGAGATGCCGAACGTCGACTGTTTCGTAACTGAAGATGCCAAGTCGCCAGACAATCCCTTTGGCGCCAAGGGCCTTGGCGAAATTGGCATCATTGCCGCCGGCGCGGCAATCGCTTCCGCGGTAGATGATGCCATTGCCGATGGCATCCACACGGACCGGCTGCCAGTCACTCCCGAGCAGATCTTCACCCGCTGTCAAGGTTTGAACAAAGCACAACTGTAACTTGTGGCATCCGCCAGTGGGACAACTTCGCTGCTCTTACGAAACTGAACATACAACCCGGCGGGTAATCCAAGACACACATGAGAGGTCAACTGATGACTAAAGTTCGACACGTATTTGCATGGCGCGTAGCCGAAGGAAGCAACCAGGAGGAGATTGTTGAAATTCTCAACACCCTTCCGCCGCGTCTGGGTTTCATTCAAGGCTGGGAGATCGGCACTCATTCGGGCGACCCTGGCGATAACGGTGCGCCGTGGGATGGTGTCCTGATTTCTGATTTTGCAAGCTGGGCTGATCTGGACAAGTACTCCACCGATCCCTTTCACCTTGAGGTAGTTGCGACACTTATGCCGATGTTCGCGGACAGGGCTGTAGTGGACTACGAAGTTGAGGCGTTCTGATGAGCCAGACTGCTGACGTGAAGGTAGGGATTAGCCCTTGGGGCCCCGACGACGAGAGGGGAGCATTAAACCTCCTCGACGAGTCTGTTCGGGCAGACGTTCTTCAGCGGGCGGACCCCTCGCGGGTTTATGACCTCAGCGTTGACTATTTCGTAGGGATGCCCAGCTTTCAGGGAGCTGGCGATCCCAGCTACCAAATCTTCATGAGCCACACCCCTCAGGGCACGGTGGTGGATAACCTCAACGGTGTCGGCGAGGCTGTCAACAGGCACGTGTGCTACTCCGGAGATGTTGTATTCATGTATACCCACACCGGGACTCACATCGATTCGCTGAACCACTTCGGCGTCGACGGACAGATCTATAACGGGTACAAACCGGAAGAGAATTTGGGCAGTCGGACCTGGACCAAGGGTGGAGCGGAGACGATTCCCCCAATCATCACCCGCGGCGTGTTGCTGGATATTGCTGGCCTAAAGAACGTAGAGTGCCTGCCTGATTCCTACGCCATCACCACTGCAGATATTGAAGAGGCACTGGAAAAAGCGGGCCTCGTATTGCAGAGAGGGGATGTTCCCTTGGTTCGTACCGGACGTATGCGTCATTGGCCGGATGGAACTAAGACTCTTGGAAACCCTCCGGGACTGAGCTTGGATGCTGCCCGCTGGCTTACAAGCCAAAACATTTCTGCAATTGGTGCTGACCAGGAATGCGTGGAGGTAGGCCCGTCGGAGCATGAAGACAACTGGCTTCCCGGGCATACCCACTTCCTTGCGGAAGCAGGTGTGCCCATGGTGGAACTGTTGAACCTGGAGGAACTGGCAGCGGATGGAGTAAAGGAATTTTGCCTGATCGCTGCTCCTATCCGTCTTCGGGGAGCGAGCGGCGCCCCAATGCGTCCGCTCGCCATGGCATTAAGGAAGGACGCATGAGCCCGACAACCGAACGTATTGCGGTAGTTGGAGGTTCGATATCTGGGCTAACGGCAGCGCTGATGCTTCGAGATGCGGGCGTTGAGGTCGATGTCTATGAACGGTCGCCCCAGCCCCTCTCGGGCTTCGGCACTGGCATTGTCGTCCAGCCGGAGCTTGTTCGTTACTTGCTGGAGCAGGGTGTCGAGCTGGACTCGATCAGTGTTCCGTCGTCATCCATGGAATATGTCGACGCACTGACTGGAGAAAGCTTCGGGTCCGTTCCTGCAGACTGGCGCTTCACTAGCTACGACTCGATATACGGAGCGCTTTACGAACTGTTTGGGCCGGAGCGTTACCACACCAGTAAGTGCCTCGTCGGTCTCAACCAGGATTCCGACGCCGTACAGTTGCGCTTTTCAGACGGTACCCAGGCCGAGGCGAACTGGTTGATCGCCGCTGACGGCGGAGCATCAGTAGTTCGCAAACGCCTGCTGGGCATTGAACCGAAGTACGCAGGATACGTCACCTGGCGAGGGGTGCTCCAGCCGGGCGAAGTTTCCGACGATGTGTGGAACTACTTTAACGACAAGTTCACGTATGGGCTTCTGAATGATGGTCACCTCATCGCTTACCCCATTCCGGGCCGGGAAAACTCAGAGTCGCCGCGTTTGAATTTTCAGTGGTATTGGAACGTCCCTGAAGGAGCTGACCTCGACGAACTCATGACGGACGTTCGCGGCATCAGGCTCCCAACGTCTGTCCACAACAACTCACTGAATCCGCACAATCTGCGTCAGTTCCATAGCAAGGGTGAGCGTCTCTTCGCGCCTTTCAGGGACCTCGTACTCAAAGCTTCATCCCCATTTGTGACTGTTGTTGCAGATGCCACTGTCGAGCGCATGGTTCATGGCCGTGTTCTGTTGATTGGAGACGCGGCGGTGACCCCAAGGCCTCACGCTGCTGCGGGTGGAGCTAAAGCCTGTGACGACGCACGTACTCTTGCAGAAGTCTTTACGGAGAACGACAATCTGCAGGAATCCCTGCAGAGGTGGGAAACCAGGCAACTGCAGCAGGGGAACGCCTATCTCCAGAAAGTGAAAAGAATGGCGTCCCGTCTACAGCACGGGGGTAGCTTTGAGCCTGGAAACCCCGACTTCGCATTTGGGCTCCCCGCAGTGGATGAACCATCCGTAGTCAAGAACTTTTAAGGAAAACCGATCATGGAGATGACTAACACTTTCACCGTGCCTGTCCCGCCGGACGAGGCGTGGCCCGTCCTGCTGGACCTGCAGCGAATCGCGCCTATGCTTCCCGGCGCTTCCATCACCAGCGTTGACGGTGATGAGTACGAGGGCAAGGCGAAGATCAAGGTCGGCCCGATTACGGCCGAGTATGTTGGCGTTGCCCGTTTCATTGAGGTCGATGAAAAGGGACGGCGCGCAGTAATCCAAGCTCGTGCCAAGGATGCTCGTGGGCAAGGGAACATGTCCGCGACCATCACCGCACGGCTTGAGCCTGAGGCCAATGGCGCAACCGTCATTGTTCAGACGGAGCTGGACATGACTGGAAAAATCGCTCAGTTCGGGCGAGGTGTGATCAACGAGGCGGCTACGGCCATCCTTGGAGTCTTCGCTCAAAGGTTGGCTGTGGAGATGACTTCAGGAAGCGAGTCCCGGAGCGAAGCATCGACAGAGCTCTCAAAAGCTGACGGAGCCGCAGGAAGGGAACTAAAGCAGCCTGGTCAGGCGGAACCCGAAGAAGCTCTGGACCTCATTAAGCTGGCGAAGGAAACCCGCGCCGCTAAAAAGGGCACTGGCACTCAGGTCGAGGTTCCCGAAGTAGGAAAATGGCTCCCTGCAATTATTTCTGTCGTTGCTGCACTGATTGCAGTCTTCTCGGCAGGTGTTGCGGCCGGAAGCAACCGAAAGTCCTGAATCGATGAATGTTCGTGGATTGGTCCCAAATAGCGGGCAGCTTGACGTCTCAGCTGTTCAGGTGAGCTTTGATTCGACAGAGCTCCTCGAGGACAGGATTTCGCGTACGCAGGACTTGATTTCTGGCATCGACAAAGCGGACCTGATCGTTCTGCCTGAACTCTGGCTTCATGGCGGGTTCTCCTACGACAGCTGGCGAACGAACGCGATCTCGCTGCACAGTGAGGTGTTCACCTTCTTGTCCAAAATGGCCAGGGAAAAAAAGGCCTGGCTGCATGCCGGCTCTTTCATGGTGACGGAGCAAAGCAGTGCCGCTTCTGACATGTGGAATACATCGGTTCTTTTTGACCCTGCAGGATCCATCCGTGCCACCTATAAAAAGATCCATCGATTTGGATTTTCCGACGGAGAGCCAAAGCTGATAGCAGCGGGAGACGAGCCCGTGATCGTGGAGCTGCAGACGGAACGCGCGACGGCCATCACTGGGCTTAGCACATGCTACGATCTTCGTTTTCCTGAGCTGTATCGGCATATCGCAGCGGAGGGTGCGGCGCTAAATGTGGTACCGGCCTGCTGGCCACTTTCGCGAGTTCAGCACTGGCAGACCCTGGGGCGCGCGCGGGCAATCGAGAATCAGACCTTTGTCGTCCAGTGCAACATGACAGGATCTGACCAGAAGGTGGAGTTGGGTGGTCACAGTCAGATCGTGGACGGCAACGGAAATATCTTGGCGCAGGCAGAGAAAGAGGAAACCGTTCTCAAGGCGCGTCTCGATTTCGATTCGTTGAACGATCTGCGCACTTCTTTCCCGGTGCTTAACGACCGGCGGGCAGATATCTGGGTTGCTAAGGGTAAGACTATGGTCGTGAGCAACCTGCAGGAATAGCAAGGGGGCCACTTCGAGCGGTCCGGCTTCGGGGTGTTCTGCCTTGTCGATAGGGCGGGGCATCCCGGAACCGGCTGTTCTTACGTTTGAGTACGACGGTGGACCCTCGTCGACTGCTTGTATGCAGTGTCTGCATAAATTCACATCGCCATAAGCCGCACTCCACGACCTCTAAAACCGACTAGCAAGGCGAAACAATGAGTAACGACAATGTGACCAAACCGGAAAGCCCCGGTGAGATGGCGGCGCGGCTTAAGGCAGTCAACTACTTGGCTGACGAGGGTCTCTCCACCACCGTCTTTCTATCTGTTGCCATGAATAAGCCGTTGCTTGTTGAAGGTGCTCCCGGCACGGGCAAAACCTCCTTGGCTGAAGCTTTAGCTAAGATGCTGGGGATCCCGTTGATCCGACTGCAGTGTTACGAGGGCATCGAATCGACCCAGGCGCTCTACGACTGGGATTTTTCACGTCAGATTCTGTACTTGCGATCACTGGAAGCAGCAAATTCGGCAACGAGTGCGGAGGAACTAGAGCAGTCCCTATACACCGAACGGTTCCTGCTGCCACGACCAATTCTTCGGGCCCTGCAGGGGGGGCCGGCCGTTCTTCTCATCGACGAAGTTGACCGGGCGGACGACGAATTTGAAGCCTTCCTCCTGGAAGTGCTCGCGTCAAACCAAATATCCATACCCGAGTTGGGCACTATCACCGCTACTGTTCCACCCATCGTAATCCTGACCTCCAACCGGACTCGCGAGTTACACGAGGCTCTGAAACGGCGATGCTACTTCCATTGGATCGACCATCCAGAGCCGGCCCGCGAACTGGAAATTATCAGGACCCGGCTGCCCGGCATGGACGAGAAGCTGGCGCAGCAGGTGGTCGACGTGGTTCAGTCCTTGCGCAACGAGGGACGCTTGAGGCGTTCCCCTGGGGTAGCCGAGGCGCTCGACTGGGCCCAGGCTTTGAACCGCCTTGGCGGGCAGGACATCGACGCCGACAGTGCAGGCTTAACTATTGGCGCCCTCTGCAAAGACCAAGACGACAGGGAGCTGATCCTGAGCACCTTGAGAACCATCTTTCCTACCTAACGTGAATGGTGTTGGCGATGCACTCACAAGTAGGGTTGAAAATTTTCTATGGCTTCGTAGGAGCGCTTAGACATGAGGGGATGACCGTAGGGGCAGAACAGGTCGGCCTTTACCTTGAGGCCCTAAACGTTCTGGATCTCCAGCGTCGCAACGAGGTTTTTTGGGCCGGACGCGCTACGTTGTGTAAGAGCAGGTCGGACTTTGAGACTTACGACCGGGCGTTCCGCTTGTGGTTTTCATCCGAGCCTCCGGTACCTGTGCCCCTTTCGGAGAGACAGGAAGCAAGCCTGCCCGACGCAGCAGGCGGCGACAGCCCTCAGCCGGAACTTGAGCAACAGATTGCACTGGCTAGCAGGGATGAATCCCTGCAACACAGAGATGTGGCCCTCATGTCGGCGGAGGAAAAGAGGTACCTTGTAGAGGCCTTTGCTGCTCTGCCTATTAAAGCACCGCTAAGAAGGGCTCGTTACAAGCGGACCCATCGCCACAAGCGCATTGATCCGGCACACACTGTCCGAGACCACCTAAAAAGAGGCGGCGAACCAGGCCAACTGCAGTATCGCTTCCGAACGAAAAAGCCCCGCCGAGTTGTCTTGATTGTGGATGTTTCGGGATCCATGGAAGCCTACGCTGATAGTTTTCTTCGCTTCGGTAATCGGCTTTTAGCCACCAACGCCGACACCACAGAAGTATTTTCCATTGGCACACGCCTGACCAGGGTGACGGCGGCGTTGCAGCACCCGGATCCGGAAGTGGCGCTGTTGGACGCAGGATTCGCTGTGCCGGATTGGTCTGGAGGCACCCGGCTGGGCGAAGCCCTAGAGGCCTTCATCGCCCTCTGGGGACAACACGCAATGCTCAGAGGGTCTGTAGTTGTGATCGCAAGTGATGGCTGGGAACGTGGGGATACCAGAGATCTTGCGCATCAGGTATCCCGTCTCCATCGCCTGGCCCATCGTGTTATCTGGTCCAACCCCCACCGGGGAAAATCTGGATATGAACCTATACAAAGCGGCATTAAGGCCGTTCTCCCGCACATCGATGCCCTGGTCGCGGGCCACACCATGGCTGCTTTCAGGGACCTAGCAGATCGGATAGCAAATGCGTGACGTTATTGAAGCAGTGGCAGAGTGGACGAGGCGCGGAGAAACCTTCGCCCTCGCCACCGTCGTCAGCACGTCTAAATCTGCCCCGCGGCCGGCGGGCGCTGCGATGGCTGTAAGCACCGCTGGGGAAGCCGTCGGCTCAGTTTCCGGGGGCTGCGTTGAAGGAGCTGTTTACCAAATCGCGCAGGATGTCATCGAAGACGGTACCCCTGTTCTGCAACGCTTTGGTTATAGCGACGATGACGCTGTAGCGGTTGGACTAACCTGCGGCGGAATAATCGACGTCTTCGTTGAACGAGTCACCAAGGAAAGTTACCCAGAAATCAGGACGATCGTCCAGGACGTCCAGAACGGTAACCCTGTTGCCACAGCGACCGTCGTCGAACATGACCAGCCTGAAATACTGGGAAAGCGGCTGGCGGTTTGGCCGACCCACGCTGTAGGCAGCCTTGGCAGCAATATGCTGGACCATGCAGTGGCTGACGATGCAAGGGGCCTGCTGGCTTCCGGCGAATCCAAGGTGCTCACCTACGGTCCCCGAGGAGAACGCATGGAAACGGGCGCGAAGGTCTTTGTTTCTTCCTATCAGCCGAAGCCCAGAATGATCATTTTTGGAGCCATCGATTTTGCCGCCGCAGTCGCGCGGGCCGGGTCAATGGTCGGATTTCATGTGACCGTCTGCGATGCCCGCCCAGTATTTGCGACCGCCGCCCGTTTTCCTGGAGCTGACGAGGTGATCGTAGCGTGGCCTCACGTTTACCTTCAGGAACAAGTTTCGGCGGGAAAGGTGGACAACCGAACGGTCATTTGTGTTCTCACCCATGATCACAAGTTCGACGTCCCTGTCCTGGATATCGCTTTGCGGCTGGAAGAAGAATACAGGCCCTCCTACATAGGTGCCATGGGTTCTCGAAAGACACATGAGGACCGACTCAACCGCCTCTTGGAGGCTGGAGTAATGGAGAAGCAGATTGCCGAGCTTCATAGTCCGATCGGACTTGATCTCGGCGGTCGGACACCGGAGGAAACAGCAGTGTCAGTTGTGGCAGAAATAATTGCGAAACGGTGGCAAGGGACTGGCCGCCCTCTGCGCGATTCGGCTGGCGCTGTGCACTCGGACCCGGCCTAGCCATGCCGCACCTAAAAGAGTCGGCTACGCAACCTTTTGAAGACACCCGACAGTGGCAGGCGTTGGTGGCAACCAAGGCCGTGGTGGTTTCAAAGTCAGCGGAAGACCGCACACCCAGCAGACTTGACGAAGGCCAGCTACTTGATTTGGAAATGCTAGGGGAGGGCGACCGGATCCAGGTAATTGAAGATTACACGTCACGCTACTCCGGCGTCGTGGAAACGAGTGCTCCTTCCCTTGGGATTATCTGGATCCGCTTAGAAGGGCTGGGGGAGAGAAAGCTAATCCTTTGCACTGACTATAGGCTGCGTCAGAATCGCACCAGGCAATGGGACCTGACAGTTTTTTCATGCGGCGCATAGGAACCCCCCGCAGGAGGACAGGGATTTGGCGCGGGTAACGGGCTTATTGCTGGCAGCCGGCGCCGGAACACGTCTTGGGCGTGGTCCTAAGGCACTCCTGCCGTACCGCGGCCGCACTCTGGTTGAGGCAGCCGCTCACACGCTGCGTGCCGGCGGATGTCAGGAGGTTGTGGTTGTTCTTGGAGCGGATGCACAAGCGGTTAGCGCCGAAGCAGACCTTGAACCGTATCGGGTGGTGGTGAACTCCCACTGGTCCTCAGGTATGGGAAGTTCCTACCTTGCCGGTGATGCCGAAGCACATCCAAATAACCACCTCCTCGTAGCTCTGGTAGATCAGCCAGGGCTTACCGTCGCCATTGTTCATCGGTTACTCCTCTCCCATCGGCCGAGGCGCATTACTTCGGCTGCGTATCGCGCCATGGAAAACGATGGAGTGCTCCGTAGGGGTCACCCCATGGTGATCGATGCGCAACTCAGGTCAGCGGTGGCTAGCACTGTTAGCGGGGATGCGGGGGCTCGGGTTTTCTTGCAGCGGAAACCGTGGCTCGTAGACCTTGTCGATTGCAGTGATGAATCCACTGGCGAGGACATCGACACCATAGAGCAGATGAATCGCCTGTTGTAGGTCAAGGTGCTGCAACCCATGTTCGGTAGGTACTTTGGCGTTGGGAGAGCACGCCTGAGTCGGTGAAGTAAGGAAGTTCTTGCGTGGCATTACTACCGCTGTTGGATTGGTTGCTTGTGGCCCTATTTGGCCGTAGAGAGACTTGGTCTGGGCCAGCTTCGAGCGATGACCAATGGAGCTGGCTGGGATTGATGACCGGCCTACCGGCTGCTGCTAGCGGGCTTTGCCAGTCAAATACAAAGGGTCGAAGAGCTGCTGCCGAAACGGAAAGGGCGCCAGTGGAGATTACTTGTGCCCACGGGGGACTCGAATACCCTCGACAGGATGCATCGCAGTGAGAGCGCCCGCCTCTGCTCCAGCCGTGAAGTATTTTCGGTCCTGACCGGTCAAAGGAGCAAGTTAGTTGTGGCGAGGTGCCGATATCGGAATTGACAGGTCCTGGATAACCTTCTCTGAACATAGCAGCCGCGGGCCCTTGCCGCTTCTAGCTAGAAGCAAGTCCCGCGAAACGAATCATGTGCCTCCTCAGCCTGCAGGTGAAAGGCTATCATCTTCGACGCCAAGGGCGTCCGCAGCGTCCGCGACATCCACCCCGGTAAGTGCTGATCATTCTCCGGCGGCGCCTGCAGTTTGGACAAATCGAGGACCAGCGAAAAACGACGCGACCTAACTGCAGTCCCTCGCTTCGCAACTTCATTTGCACACGTGTCAAACGGGATGTACCTCTGGCTAGAGGGCGCATGTATAGTATCGGCGGCGTTGCGCGGGCGTGTTGAATACCGTTACGCACAGCACAGCCCCTTGCCTGCCCTTCCCCGACACATCAATCGGTCTCCGGAATGTTGCAAAATCTGCACGGATGCTCTTCGCAACCAGAACCGGCAGGCTCAAGTGAAAGGTAAGGGTGCCATCCCAGGCTGGGGACGGAGCTGACCGGTTTTGTGATGTGTCCGGCCGGAACTGTTGCTGTCATTATCGGACCTTTCTGTTCCTCAAGCCCAGGTTCTCGTGGACGAGAGGGTAAGGGGAGGGCTTAACTACAGGGACTTGACCTGCGCAAGAACAGGTATCAACCCATAGAAAGGTGCAAGTAAATTGGGTTACGGTTCTTGTTGCGCAGGGGTTGCCGTATCTCATGAAACCAACGACAACCCCTGTTCATCGAAGTTAGACGTTCCGGCGGCGGCAGTCATGATACCGAAAGCCAAAATTATGAGCGCTTTTTGTGTGATTCCTAGGACTCCCAGTGGGAACTGTTGATTTCAAAGGCAGAGGTTATGGATCGTAACTACCGGGAAGGGACGCCAACCTTGGTACGGCTCTCTTCCAGAAAAGCAGCTGGAATCGCACTTGACAGTAGGGTTCAGTCGGATTTGGACGAGTAGGACGGCCAGGCTTGAAACGCGAGCCAGAAGGCCGAAAAATCCGCTGAAGAAGCGATGTCTCGCCCTGTGACCTCTTTGATTCTGGTCAATCTGTAAGACAAGGTTTGACGGTGGATTCCGAGAGCGGCTGCCGTTTCATTCCAGCTGCGGTCGTGGGCAAGGAAGGCGAAAAGTGTTTCACGCAGAGCAGTCGATTTAGGATCTGCAGCCGCAAGCCCACCCAGCACTTGTTGAACAATGGCGCAAGCTTCCTTTTTGGAACGAGTAAGCAGCGATACAGGGACTCCGACGAAATCGGTCCATTGGTCGTTCGTCCCACCGGATGAAAAAACCTTTGCGGCCTCATCGGCAGCTGCTTTAGCATCCCGCAGGTCAAGGTAAGTTGACGATGCTCCGGCCCGGATGTCGAGGCGGCGGAGCAGCTGCCTGACCTCATTTCGGCTCTGCTCGGGCATTAGGACAAAAAACGAATTGCCTCCGGAGCCAGCCAGGATTGGCAGTGACTTGATGGAGGCGGCTCGGGCGACCTTGTTGCCGTCCTCTGCTGCCACTGCAACAAATTGATATCCCAGTGAAGTGCCGCCCGGGCCAAGCAGGGTCTCCAAGCCTTCCGGGCTCCGCCCTTCCAGGACGGACGCTAGCATTTGCGCGGAGCGTTCCGCACGGCGTCGAAGAGTCCTTAAAAGTTGACTCAAGGCGACATCCACCACTTGCAGGACGTGGATTAGCAGGAAACTGCTGACCTCCTCCCCGGGGTATTCCAAAATCATGAGCCGGGAGTCATTGTCCCCCGGGAGCGCATAGGTGCGTTCACGTGCCAAAGAGAGCATGGATTCCAGCGGTGTGCCCTCCACAATTGGGAGCCCTGTTTGCTCATCCAAGACTCTGAGCCCAGCCCTAAGAAGCGCCTGCAAATCATTCATCATCCGTACCGGATCAGTACGGGCGTAGGTGGACAACTGGTAGAGCTTGCTGAGCTTGAGTACTTGCATGGTTTGGGTAGTGGCCGTAGCAGCAGCAACTGTTCGCCCGATTGCGGCGAAGGGAGTGGCATCGTTCGTAAGAAGCACAGGAAAGGAGCGTTTCTCTGCTTCTTCGTATAGTTCCTGCGTGAGAGGGGGAAGACTTGGGTGATCCCCGAAGGCAACACCGGCAAGGCCGGCCTCGTCAAGCTTGCCAATAAAAGTCCGTTGTTCCTCGGCACTTCGTGGAACGCACAAACCCACGGTCATCAGTAACTCATGCGGACCGAGCCAGCGGTCGGGGTCACTCAACTCACAGCTATGCGCCCAGAGAACTTGCCGGTCAAGGCCGCCCGCGCCGGCAATTACCTTCGTACCCAGACTTTGGGCAGTAACAAGATCCCTGACCGTCAGCATTTGCTGTTCCATACGTGCATCTTAGTACTGGTGGATGAGGGAAGAATTAGTACTAAAGAACGAAGGCAGCCCACAATTTGTTCACTAGCCCAATTTCGGACCCCGGGAGCGGCTGCGTAATGTGTGGCCTTTGTAAGGGGAGTTAACGAATGACTTCGGCGGATCGACTCCCCTCATGGCTCGACTCCCAAAGCTGTGCTGAACGGTTCTGAGCCCCCCCTGGGAGCACCCTAGCGAGGACGTGACGCTTCTTTAAGCGATCCCTGCGTATCGATCGTCGAGGTTGACCGGCGGCTTCACTTGGTTTCTCCGTGAGGCGGGAGGGCGGTGCTCTCATTCGTGCGAGAACAGCAAGACTCAACCCCTTCTGGATAGCATCCTGCCGAAAGGCTGGGCCAGTTGGTGAGGCGCTGAAAAAATACCGGCGAACGACTCGGGCTGAACAAACAGATCAGTCGTGAACCAACCGCGTCGAAGTCACTATCGAGTAGGTGTAAGGACGCATCTTCTCACCCGCTGCCTTAACAAGGTTCTAAAGAAAATTACACTTACGCGTCGTAGCCGCTCCGTGGCCTCGACTCACCTGAAAGGCGTACAGCTTTGCAAACTTCTTGTGAAAACGCAGGAGCATCAGCAGGCGGTGGTTACGGCCCACCGACTCAAGATACAGCCCACGCAGATCTGCAGTTAGGGCACCTTACCGGCTCGCAGGTGATGGGACTTTCAATATCGTCCTTCATCCCCGCTGTCGGTCTTTCAGCAGTGCCAGCGTTTCTCGCCTCTTACACAGGGCGTTCCTCGTGGTTAGCGATGGCCGCTTCCGTCGTGGCTTTCACAATCATCGGGCTTTTTATCACCGTGTTCGCGCGACGGTATATCGGGACGGGGTCTCTCTATTCGTATATTCGCCACGTGTTCGGCTCGTGGAGTCCGCTCATTATCGCGGCAGCCATGGTGCCCGGTTACATAGTTGTAGTTATGGTTCTGGTCGTATCGCTGGGCCTGTATATCGGAAGTTTCCTCATGTCCGTGGGCCTGCCTAGCGCAGCAGGACCGGACACTCAGTTGGTTATCTATGTCCTGGCCGCGCTGGTGGCCATGGGTATCGCCTATCGTGGCTTGGATGTGTCCGTCCGGGCCAGCGTAATCCTCACAGTCGTTTCCGTACCGGTCATGTTGACTATCACCGTAGCAACCGCCTTCGCAGGAAATATCGATTTGCTGGGGCAAGCTAGCCTCAGCGATTTCACCTTCAACAGTTTCCTCCAAGGTTTAGCAATAGGTTCGACATTCTTCATCGGCTTCGAAAGCAGCGCAGCCCTTGGCGCTGAAACCCGAAACCCGACCCGCGCTATTCCTCGGGCGATCATGGTGGTTCCCCTCGTCCTCGGCACGGCCTTCCTTGCTGCCACAGTGATCCAGGTACCCACCCTTGTCGATTCCGCTGATCAACTTGCCCTTGGTGTCTCACCGAATGCGGTACTAGCTGAAGCAGCAGGGGTAGGCCTTTTGTCGAACATCAGTGACCTGGTACTTGCCGCTGCCGTCTTCGCCAGCCTCATCGGCTTCTTCAACTACGGATCGCGAGTTGTTGTCAGTGCTGCTTCAGACGGGCTCCTACCTTCTGCATTAACCAGGGTCAGCAAGCGCCACAAGAGTCCAGTGGCGGCTATTGGCTTCCTTGGAATTCCTTCGCTTGTTGGTCCCCCAGTGATGCTATGGCTAACATCAGCCGCGCCGCTGGAAATATATGGTTATATCGCTACGTTGTTGGTCTACTTCTGGGTAATTCCATACTTCCTCATCTGCATCGGCGGTGCGGTGTTGTTGAACCGCACCGGCCCTAGGAAGTCCGTTCTGGTCAACATTGGAGCTGTCCTGGCATCGGCTACTGTCCTTTGGCTTTACGTCAATGGAATCTTGTACCCCGTGGCGGGGCCGCTGAGCGCACTGCCTTATGTAATGATCGGGACGGTTGCCGTGTTCCTCATCGGCTTTGTGGCGTCCGTCCGGATTAAGAGGAAGACTGCGGTTTCCACGTAGGGGCCTCATTTGCACTACTAACTGCAGGCAGGCCACGGCGCTTTGCTTCAACTGCGGCGACGGGCAGCACTCTCCGAAATTGCCCCAAAGCCTAGAGGCTCCCGTCCAGTCCCCCTGGGCGGGAGCCTTTTCATTGCAACATCGCTCGTGATTCATATGGGCGGTGTACGGAGGCCTGCGATCTGCCGCATGGTCGATTACGTCTCAGAATCCGTCTTGACAGTTGCGCCACGCAATCCGCCACGGATGTAGAAGCCTTCATGAATCCGGCAGCCCGACCAACCTGGGCTGGCACGAGCGGTTTTATGGAAGCAGTTGCTATTCGGTCATTCCGCGCCATAGACGGTCGCGCGTCGTGCCCTCCCTGTTTGGGGAAGCCGACTGCCAACGATTTCAGGAGAACAGCACAAGGTGACTCGGTTTGGTGCCTGTGAGCATTTGGGCCAAGCCGGCTCCTTCGACCAGGTAATCGCGTGGCTCTGGCAGGCGGTGACGCCAGGTGTCAGCTGTGGGGCGCTAGTCTCGGTGTAGCGGGGCGACGGCAGCACGGCTCGCCAAGGGCCCCTATGCGCGTCGCCGACACCGGCGCAGTGTGGGCGTGACTAGGCATACGGTGAGGCCAGCACCCACACGTGCACAGAAAGCTCCCGCTTTCTCAGTTGTCAGCCTTCTGGAGTATGAAAACTATGATCTTTTCATACAAATACTGCATGGTCGCGCCGAATTTTGGGCCGTATGGTCGAGGCAGGATGCAGGTGCAGATGGCAGGGCTAAGCCTAGTTTTAGGCACTGTCCAAACCGTCCCTCCCCGCACGGGCACCCCAACGAACTAAATCTCCCAATAGGAGTCCTATGGAAAACGCCCAATTCCGCCAAGTAATTCTTTCACTCAGTTGCAGAGACAGGATTGGAATCGTTCATGCTGTCTCTGGGTTCCTGGTATCCCACGGCTGCAATATTCTTGCCAGTCAGCAGTTCGACGACAACGCAGAAGACAGATTCTTCATGCGCGTGCAGGTGTCCTGCCCAGCGGCCCTATCCGTTGGCGACCTGAAAAAAGCTTTTCTCGCTCTGGCCTCCACATTCGAGATGGAGTGGACGCTGGTTGATGCCGCCGATCGGCCCAAGGTTGCATTGCTCGTTTCCAAAGCTGAGCATTGCCTCAACGACTTACTCTTCCGTTGGCGCTCCGGACAACTTAAGGTGGATTTTCCGTTCATCGCCTCAAACCATACAACTCTCCAGCAAGTTGCAGACGCTCATGGCATCCCGTTCTTCCACATTCCAGTGACACCGGAAACCAAGCAAGAAGCAGAGGAAAAGCTCCTGGCTCTCCTGGCAGAACATCACGTGGATCTAACCGTTTTAGCCCGGTATATGCAGGTGCTCAGCGACGACCTTTGCCGCGAACTTTTCGGCAAGGCCATCAATATCCACCATTCATTTCTTCCCGGATTTAAGGGCGCCAAGCCCTACCACCAAGCATTTGACCGCGGGGTAAAGCTCGTCGGGGCGACGGCACACTATGTCACGGCCGAACTGGACGAGGGACCCATCATTGAGCAGGAAGTCCTCCGCGTCGGACATGAATACAGCCCAGCTCAACTAGCAGTGACAGGTCAGGACGCAGAGCGACTAGCACTGTCCCGGGCTGTTCAGTGGCACGCCGAACAGCGAATCCTCCTAAACGGCCACCGCACCGTCGTTTTCAAATAAGCACAACCATCCCGTGCCTGGGTCGTGCACTGACCTGAGCAGAAAAGAGGCCCCTAATGGACAGGCTTGTCGACCGCACAATCAGCGCGACGATGTTTACGGATACTTCTCACGACCCAATGCCGACGCACGTGCGGACAGTTGTGGTCGGTGGGGGAATCATAGGTGCAAGTATTGCCTATCATCTTGCAGCTGCAGGTGAGAACGACACTCTGCTCTTGGAAAGCAATGTCCTGGGCAGCGGCACGTCTTGGCATGCGGCAGGACTGGTCACAGGAGCCCGCGGCACCACGACTATGACGAAACTGGCCAAGTACGGTTTGGACTTTTACAGCCAGCTCGAGCAGATGTCAGGTCTGGACGTTTCATTTCAACGTTCCGGTTCCCTTAGCGTTGCGCGGACCGCTGGCCGCGTTGATGAGCTTCTATATGCAAAGGACGTGGCCGACCAGCAGGGGATACGGACTGAATGGCTGAGTCAGGACCGTTACGAGGAATTGTGGCCCCTGGCCTCCTCCTCAGGAGTCGCCGGAGCGCTCCTGCTACCTGACGATGGTCATATCAATCCCGGACACGCAACAGTGGCTCTCGCTAAACTCGCGTACGGCCTGGGGACCCAAATACGCGAAAACGTATCCGTCCAAAAAATCCTTCGCCAGGGTGATCTCGTCGTCGGCGTGCTCACGGACCAAGGAATCGTACACTGCGATCGATTGATTCTGGCATGCGGTTTGTGGACTCGGGATCTCGCGGCCACTGCCGATGTGAAGGTCCCCTTGTACGCTGCCGAACACATCCATGTCCGATCCGCAGAGATTGACGGGGCTGTCGCTGAACTGCCCGTATATCGGGACCTAGACAACAGCTACTACATCCGTCACGAGGCAGGGAGGCTCCTGGTCGGTGCATTTGAGCCTGACGGGCTTCCAAGGCCGCTTAAGGAAATCCCATCCAGCGGTTTCGCCGAGTTCGGGCCGGAATGGGAACACTTCGCTCCGATTAGAGCCAAGGCCGAAGCGGTAGTGCCGGCTCTTGCTTCAGCGGGATTCGATCGATTTCTGAATGCCCCGGAGAGCTTCACTCCGGATGCCAACTTTGCCGTGGGCGAAACCTCAGAACTTTCTAACCTCTTCGTCGCAGCGGGTTTCAACTCTCAGGGCATCATCTTTGCTCCCGGCATCGGCAAGGAGTTGGCCGAGTGGGTCATTTCAGGAACGCCCGGCTTTGACTCATCCTCGGTCGACGTACAGCGCTTCGCGGAACACCAAAACAATCGCAAGTATCTTAATGCACGAACCAAAGAGGGCCTGGGACGGCTGTACGCAATGCACTGGCCGAACCTCCAAATGGAGACGGGCCGCAACGTTCGTCGAACGCCCCTTCACGGGCGTCTGGCTGAGCTCGGTGCCTGCTTTGGTGAAGTAAACGGCGGCGAACGGGCGAACTGGTACGGGGACCCAGGAACGTCTCCCAATTATGACTACAGCTATGGACGTCCGACCTGGTTCGACCGCGTAGCCGAGGAGCATGAAGCGGCGCGTGAGGGTGTGGTCCTTTTCGATCTGAGTCCATTCGCGAAGTTCGAAGTTGCGGGCCCTGATGCCCTCGAAGTTTGTCAGATGGCAGCAACAGCAGACGTCGACGTTGAGACTGATAAAGCCGTCTATACGCTCTTCTTGAATGATCGAGCGGGAATCGAACTGGACGGAACCATCACTCGTCTCGGCCGTGACCGGTTCCTGATCGTTACGCCATCGTTCACGCAGCAAAAGACGGCCGCATACCTCAAACGAGTCGCACGGGGAAAAGCAGCCGCAGTGTTTGACTGCACGGCGGCTCTGGCAACCATCGGAGTCATGGGGCCCAAGAGCCGAGAACTTCTTAGCAGGGTTTCCCCAGAGGACTGGTCCGACGGGGCACAGAAATACACCCACGGACGCATGGTCGAAATTGCCGATGGCTATGCCTATAGTCTCCGCGTTAGCTTTGTTGGCGAATTAGGCTACGAGTTGTATCCGAGCGCCGATATAGCAGTGAACGTACTGGATGCGCTGTGGGAAGCAGGGCAGGATCTGGGAGTGAAAATGGCCGGCTATCACGCATTGGATTCACTGCGCAGCGAGAAGGGATTCAGGCACTTGGGCCACGATATCGGGCCTATCGATGATCCGTATTCGGCAGGCCTTCGTTTCACGATCTCCATGGACAAACCGGGAGGCTTCGTGGGCAGGGACGCCCTCCTGAAGCTCGATCCTGCAGCGCCTGACCATCGGACAGTGTATGTGGCCTTGGAAGATCCGGATCCAGTGTTCGTACATGACGAGACGGTCTACTGCAACGGCCTTCCCGTGGGACGCATGACGAGCGGCAGCTATGGCCACACCTTGGGACGAGCAGTCGGAATTGCCGCTATTGACCCTGGCGTAGACCTCTCGGGTGACTTTGAGGTCAAGTGTAAGGGACAGAATTACCCCGCGAAGGTCTCCCGGCGGCCGTTTTACGATCCCAAGGGCGAACGACTCCGCGGGTAGAGCCGCGTCCTTCAAAATCCCCTGAGATGAACTCAGATGTCGACAGGGCGGCTTATGGACAGCCGGAGTCTCACACGATCATTGAATGGAAGGCCCATGGCTAAGGACGCGATGCAAAAACCGGAGGGCCAATTGGCGAACACTGGCAAAATCCTTGACGGCAAGGCAACAGCTCTTGTCGTAAAAACTGATCTCGCAAGTCGCGTTGCAGCGTTAAAGGACCTTGGCAAGACGGTTGGGTTGGGTACAGTTCTCGTCGGCGATGATCCGGCAAGCCATTCATACGTGGCGGGGAAGCACAGAGATTGTGCTGAAGTGGGAATTGCATCCATTCGTAGGGATTTACCGTCCACAATTTCTCAAGGGGAATTGGAGAGCGTACTGGATGAGCTGAATGAAGATAGCCGAACCACAGGCTACATAGTTCAGCTGCCGTTGCCCCCGCACATCGACCAAAACGCTGTCTTGGAAAGGATAGCCCCTCAAAAAGATGCTGACGGTCTCCATCCGATCAACCTTGGAAGACTCGTACTGAACGTCAGCGGGGATCTTACTTCTCCTCTGCCCTGCACCCCTAACGCAATCGTGGAGCTGCTGACCAGACACGGGATCTCTCTCAATGGTTTGGAGGTGCTTGTCGTCGGTCGTGGAGTGACAGTTGGTAGGCCCCTGGGTCTGCTGCTAACACGGCGCGCGTGCAATGCAACTGTCACTTCAGCCCATACCGGATCCGTTGATCTGCCTAAGCTGCTTAAGCGTGCAGATGTTGTCGTGGCCGCAGCCGGGGTACCGGGTATGGTGCAAGGCAAAAACCTCAAACAGGGGTCAATCGTCTTAGACGTCGGAGTATCGCGGAACACTGATGCCAGCACCGGCAAGGCCGTCCTTAACGGAGACGTTGCTGCCGACACTTTGCGTGTTGCCTCCTGGATCTCGCCCAATCCCGGCGGAGTGGGTCCTATGACGCGGGCGATGCTCCTTGCCAACGTTGTTGAGGCGGCCGAACGGGACCTTCTTCTTAAATGAAATTTCGGAACGCGTGCGGGACGGTGGCGGTTCGGGCAGTTCGTTGCGAATCACGTTGGCGAAGCCGCGGAACGGATCAAGCGCCAAGGTTTTGATGCCTGCCGTAAATTCCCCTCCCTGTTCTTTGAGCCAGTCCGTGTAGGCCTTACCGGAACGGCCCGGAACAAGGTCCAGCAACTTGGCGTGGACCACACCTTGGGGTCGCGGACGTGATCCATGACCCTGGTGTCCATACCAGCGCCAGGTGGTCCGGTATGGGATCAGACGGGCTCGTCAACGCCGAGAGCGTCCACTCCTGTCAGCCTGCCGGCCGTTGTGATCCGCCGGGCGGCTTCTGCCTTGATGGCGTCCCAGGCAGTGTGCCAGGAGACGCGGAGCTGGTGGGCCAGGGCGGAGACCGAGGTGTCGAAACGCTGCAGGCCGTCGGCCGCCCATGTCACGGTCCTGGCAGTGAGTTCTGCCCGGGGCCAGGCCAACTCGTGCTCTTCGGTGAACGCGGTTCTTGGGCGATCCGGGTCCGGGCACCGCCAGACTCGCTTGGCCCGGAGCAGTCGCACCGGACGGCCGAAACACGGGTGTCATGGAGCCGGACGGTCGGCGGCCATGCCCGATCGCGACGATGCCGCAGTCCGGACTGCCACTGACAGTTTGTGCTGTCTCCACGCGCAGAACCAGGCCGGTCCCGGCCGCTGTGACAGAGCAGACGTGGATACCTTCCACATCAAGAAGGGCGTCGGCCCGCTCGCACCGCCCGGGCAGGAAGTAGCATTGGGCATAGCAGGGTCACTTTGTTATTTGGAAGCTTGGTCGCTGCCAATTCAAAGTTGCACCTGAGCTCTCGCCTCCGCACCATGCCGCAGCGTCATCAGAACACACTCCCGGCACTGGCGTCAGAGGTCCCAACCACGCTCATCTGTGAAGGACCAGTAATGTGCCCGGAGCGAGTAGTACTGTTTGGGCACCTTGATCAAGGCCAATGCTAGGCGTTGACACTTCCCGGGCCTGTCTCTGACCGTCCGTTCGTTGAGTGGCCCTTTATGGCGCTCAGGTGACAGGACTGGTTAAAGTGCCTATTCCCCCGAGGCTGATTTGAACGCGATCTCCCCGGCTAATAGCAGCGAATGTCCCCGGTGCACCCGTCATCACGATGTCGCCAGGCTCAAGAGCCGTCCAACGGGTGACGTATACGAGGCAGTCCAGCACGCTCGTGGGTAGGTTGAAGGACCCGGAGTCGGCTACAACTCGGCCGTTCACGCGGACAGTGATGCTGACTTTGTCAGGATCACTGATTTCTGTTTCAATCCAGGGTCCAAGAGGTGTGTAATTTACCCCGGCTTTGGCTTGGAAAAGTTTCTCGTCGACAAGTCCCTGGTCCGCGTTTGTGACATCGTTTGCAATCGTGTAACCCAGCACATAGTCCATCGCAGATTCGGCAGTTAATCCGACAGTGCTTTTGCGAATAACTACTGCCAGCTCCCCCTCAGCGTGTACTGCACCTGCGTCTTGAACCGGGTGAATATGATCACCCGGGTTCGCAAGCGTATGGACTGATTTGTGCCATGCCTGCACGGGGAGCGGATGTTTTTTCCCCGGGGGGTTGTGACTCATTCCAATGAGCACGGAGGGAAGAACGGGAACAAGTAGCTTCGCCCCTTCCGCAGGCGTAACTTGACCTGTAAAGGATATGACCTTGGCAAACGGGTCAGTCAGGTGGTGCCACTTGCCGTCCCGCAGCACTGCATGCTGAGGGCCTGCGTTCGTTTGTATCCTAGCGAGCCGCATTATCCACTCGTTCCGTCGGCCAGTGACGCCGGCAGTCGTTTAGTTCTCATACGGGTCGTTGATGCCGATGTACTGGGTGGTGGTGTATTCGGCGATGCCTTCGGTGCCGCCTTCGCGGCCGAGGCCGGATTGTTTGACGCCGCCGAAGGGGGCTGCGGCGTTGGAGATGATGCCCGCGTTGAACCCGACCATCCCGAACTCGACTTGTTCCGCTACGCGGAGGAGGCGGTTGAAGTCTCGGCTGTAGAGGTAGGCCGCCAGCCCGTATTCTGAAGCGTTGGCCAGTTCGATGGCGTCCTGTTCAGTGGTGAAAGTGGTGACCGGCGCGACAGGACCAAAAATTTCTTGGCTGAGGATCGCCGCATTGTTAGGGACATCGGCAAGGACAGTGGGCTGGTAGAAGTAGCCTGGCCCCTCCGCGGGGCCCCCACCGACCAAGGCGACGGCCCCGGCATCGATGGCAGCTTTGACGAGGGCGTGGACGTCGTCGCGGGCACCGTCGTCAATCAGCGGGCCGACCTGGGAAGTAAGGTCAGTGCCGCGGCCGGTGGTGAGGGCGCCCATCGCGCCTGCAAACTTCCGAGTGAATTCCTGAGCCACGGATTCGTGGACGAGGAACCGGTTTGCAGCGGTGCAGGCCTCACCCATATTCCGCATCTTCGCCGCCATGGCACCTTCTACAGCTTTGTCCAAATCTGCATCTTCAAACACGATAAACGGCGCGTTGCCGCCCAATTCCATTGAAGTCCGCAGGACATTTTGCGATGCCTCTGCCATAAGGCGCCTGCCGACGGGAGTGGACCCCGTGAACGAAAGTTTCCGCAGGCGCGAATCTTTCAGCAGCGGTCCAGATATCTCTGAAGCCGATGATGAAGAAACAACGTTCAAAACCCCGGCGGGAAGACCGGCCTCCATCATGGTTCGGGCGAAAAGTTGTGAAGTCAGGGGTGTCAGCTTGGCGGGCTTGAGAACCATCGTGCAGCCAGCGGCGATTGCGGGAGCAACCTTTCGCGTAGCCATCGCCAAGGGGAAATTCCACGGGGTTATCAGCAGGCATGGTCCTACGGGTTTGTGCTGGACCAGGATTTTGTTCTTGCCCTCGGGGGTGGTGAGATAACGGCCATAGTCCCGCACGGTTTCCTCGGAGAACCACCGCAGAAATTCAGCCCCGTAAGCGACCTCTCCCCGGGCTTCCGCGAGTGGCTTGCCCATTTCCAACGTCATCAACAGCGCGAAGTCCTCCGATCGTGCTGTTACTAAGTCAAAAGCACGGCGTAAAATCTCGGAGCGCACTCGGGGAGCGGTCCGCGCCCACGAGGCTTGCGCCTCGCAAGCTGCGTCCAAAGCGGCAACAGCATCCTCGCTAGTGGCGGAAGCCAGAGTGGTCAGGACCTCCCCGGTAGCAGGATCACGCACATCGAACGTGCCGCCGTCGGACGCGTCGAGCCACTGGCCGCCAATCAGCAAGCCCGTCGGCACAGACGCGAGCAGAGATGCTTCGCGCTCTTGGGGAGTGGTGGGCAGCACAGCTGATTCAACGGTCATTTGTAGTCCTCAAGAGATTGATTTGTAAGCGATGATTGCCCTGCGGGCACTGCACATGGCGCGGAGGGAGATTAATTCACGAAAGACGTGAGTCTGCGGCCAAGGTGCGCGGAGCGAGACAATCGGGGCCGCGTGCATAAAAAGGCCTTCACGCTCGGAGGTAACCAGTGAGCGTTAGATGTGCGGTAAATATCCAATGTTGTTTCTCCACAGATCCCGTTCGACGGTAGTCCTTGGCGTAATGTCCGTCGAAAGACGGACACTGAACGTTTTTTGATCATGACGCGTGACAACAATCCCGTGATTTGAAGTGTGGAGCGCGTGCACCATTGCCTCGTTGACCACGGCGCTGAGTCGTTCTTCCATCTCATATCGATGATCTACGGTGATGACCTTGTTGTAAGAGCCTATGTGCGCTGCCATGCCAAGGTTTCCTTCCGAAGCGGTTCGCGAGTTTCCGACCAGGCAATCTTTCAGACATGAGAGCGCTTCTTGTGGGATCTGTTGTTTCAGTATGAACTCGAGCAACAGTTCACGGCCCTACGCCTGTAGCAGTGAGTATGAAGCCGCGAAGGGTGGTCCGCAAACAGTTCTTGCGGATGACTTCGGTGCATATTTTGTACTTGAGTCTGAATTATGTCTTCCCTGCGCCTGTAAGAACTGTCTGCAGGACAACCGTATTCTTTTGTCTTTAAGCTCCGCGGCCGCTCTTGTCCCTAGAGGTTTCGTGCCAGGACTACGCAAGAACTGTCCAAGAGTACAAAAACGGCAGTTATTTCTCGCTTTCGCACGATTTTCACGGTGAACCAAGCGGCCTAGCCTGAGGTGGAAGCAGCAGATGCAATCTGTCTGCGCCCCTGAACAAACGAAAAGGAGATGGCTGTATGGGCCGCATAGGGATTCTTGGTGCCGGCCTGGCTGGGCTGGCAGCTGCTACAAAACTTGCCGAAGCCGGAGAGCACGTCACAGTATTCGAAGCCCGCGACCGCCCCGGCGGTCGGGTGTGGTCCGAAACGCTTGACACGTCAACCGGCTGTTATGTCATAGAACGAGGTGCGGAATTCGTTCTTGACGGCTATACCTCAATGCGACGGTTGCTTTCCCAGTTCGGGCTTCGCTTGGTTGATACTGGCATGAGCTACTACGTTCGTGAGCCCGGCGACGTGCCTGACATCACTTGTGATGACATTATTCGTACCGGGCGGGAAGCGCTGCAACTAGCCAGTAGCAGCGGCCTCCAAGGGACCGCCGAAGCGCTGCTGGCCGACCTGCCCGACGAGCCGGAACTAGTGGACGCCCTTCGTGCCCGCATAGAGATCTCGACGGCGGTGAGCGCATCAGAGGTTACGGCGAAATCCTTGCAGCATATTGCATCGTTCGAACCCAAACCCAGCTGGCGAGTGGCTGGCGGCAATCAGCAGCTGCCCGACGCCATGGCAGGTGCACTTGGGGATGCAGTCCGCTATGGCGAAACCGTGAAAGCGGTTGAGAACATTAGTGACGGGGGCGTTCTCGTCACCACTGATGGCGGCACTTCGGTTTTTGATGCCGTAGTTGTCGCTCTTCCACTGGCCGTAGTCCGCCACCCCCAGGTGACACTGCCCACGAACGAAGCGCGCGACTCAGCCTTGAAGTACGTTCTTCAAGGTCATGCTGCAAAACTGCACCTCCCTTTGGAAACTCAGCCCACCACAAGTGCTGTCATGTCGGTGGAAGGCCGCTACTGGACTTGGACGGCCACTGATGAATCGGGGGGAGTGGTCCCAGTCCTAAACGCCTTTATGGGTTCCTCATCAGCAATATCCCGCGCCAACCTTACGCAACACCCGGAGGAGTGGGTTGCTAAGGCGCGAGCACTCCGGTCCGATCTCACCATCCCAGAGGACGCTTCCGCGCTGACCACTATATGGTCTCAAGATCCGCTGGCTGGTGGGGCATATGCCGCCCACGCCCCAGGTGTAACGGCCGCTGGAACGGCTCTCTTGGAGAAACCGGTTGGAGATGTTTTCTGGGCCGGCGAATATAGCGAACCGGAATTTGTTGGCCTAATGGAAGGAGCTATACGCAGCGGCGAGCGGGCAGCAGGACGTATCATTCAGCGCCTTCAAGCACGTTCGCGCAACTCAGATTCCGAAAGAACCAAAGCATGAGCACCGTACTTAACGCTTCTTCAGCGCACTGGCCAAAACCGGTCCCGGTTGCTTCCGAACGAATCATCCAGGGGACACCCGCCGCGAGCACTGTCGTGTTATTCACCGATGACAAAACGGAACTTGGGTTGTGGCGGGTCAGCCCTGGTGAGTTCACCACCGTCCATCAGGGATACGAGGAATTTATAAGCGTTCTCGAAGGAGAAGGCCAACTGACTCATGATGACGGCTCGCTGATCACGCTCAAACCCGGAACAGTCCTAATTCTTGAAAACGGTTGGAGCGGTCGATGGAGCATCGACAGCACTCTTGTTAAGTCCTATGCCACAGTTCGAGTGTGAACCAGCAAACGGGCAAGCACGCATCCCGGAAGGCTTTTACACCCGGGCCAAAGCGAAAGACGTTTACATCCATCGTTCTACAGAAGGTCTAGACGTGAACAAGCACTCGTCACACCCGTTCAGTCCCAGGTTTTGCCCCATGCGGTCAACCGAGCATCGCGCGCTTTACTTCCGAGATCGGCTGTTCGCGGCCGGCTGCATGTCCGCGGAGAAATCCAGCGACGCGGACCTTCCTGCGTCACTCTCGTGGACGCCCGCTGCAAATCGCAGTCCGGAAGTGCACGATCTTCTTCCCTGGCTCGGGTGGGTCACCGAATAAACCGGCCTCCGGACAAGTCTGGTCACAGTCTCCGCATATAACTAAAGCTTGCCCAGGATGACCTCGAGTTCAACGAAATCCCCATCAAGAATCTCCCGCTCTATAGCTATGACTACGACGCCGATTTCTCCCCGGAATGCCTGGCGCTGAAGCGTGCTATCGAAGCATCCGACGGTATGCCGGGGGTCATATATTGCCAGTGGTGCGTACAGGCGAGGACTGCGATGTCGCCTCGACATGCACGAATACATATGTTAGCGGCCATGAAAAACTGCCCATAGGCGGCCACGAAAATGCCCACTGACGGCCAGTAGAACTGCCCACTGGTGGCCATGAGATCTGCCCACTTCCTCAACTGTTCCTGCCGCGTCTTCAGCGGCGGGGGCCTCTCCCCGGGATTTGATGACGGTGTCTAGTCGCACCAAATGTCGTCCCAGGAAGAGGCCCTGTATGAAGCATGACGGAGAAATCATGGAAATTCTTGCTGCCTATGATCTGACCGGATCGTTGCGCGCCACCGCGGAGCTCACGGGCTGCTCGCACCACACTGTAGCCAGGCACGTCGCCGCGCGGGACGCCGGCCGGCCAATTGCAGAACCGGCGCCCCGGCCCAGGGTCACGGACGCTTACCTGCCTAAGATCGAGGAATGGGTAGAGGCGTCCAAGGGCCGGATCCGCGCCGACAAGGCCCACGAAAAGCTGCTCGCCCTAGGCTATGAGGGGTCCGAGCGGTCTACGCGCCGGGCGATCGCGCAGGTCAAGGCCGCGTGGCGGCTCGGACACACCCGTGTGCACCGGCCGTGGATCACCGAGCCTGGGATGTGGCTGCAGTACGACTTCGGCGACGGGCCACGGATCGGCGGCGTAAAAACCATTCTGTTCGTTGCCTGGCTGGCGTTCTCAAGGTTCCGGATCGTGATCCCGTTGCGGGACCGGACCGCGCCGAGCGTGTTCGCAGCCCTCGACCGGTGCTTCCGGATCCTGGGCGGGGCACCAACGTATGTCCTGACCGATAACGAGAAAACCGTGACAACGGCCCATGTCGCAGGGGTTCCGGTGCGGAACCAGCAGACCCTGGACTTCGCCCGGCACTACGGGGTCACCGTGCTGACCTGCCAGCCCGCGGACCCTGCAACGAAAGGCGGAGTCGAAGCGTCGGTGAAACTGGCCAAAGCCGACCTCGTGCCCACCGACACGAACCTGAGGCCCGGTTACGCTTCCTTTGCCGAGCTGGAGGCCGCCTGCGAGGCGTTCATGGACGAGGTCAACAACCGCGAACACCGGGCCACCCGACGTAAACCCGCAATGGTTTTGGCGGAGGAAGCGGCCCGGCTGCACCGGATCCCGGAGACCGCGCACACGGTCGCGTTCGGGCTGGCCCGTATAGTCCCGGAGAACACCCCGATGGTCTCCTTCGAGAACGCCCAGTACTCGGTGCCGTCGCATTTGCTCGGCGCGAAGGTGTTCGTCCGCTCCCACGGCACCGGCCCTGACGAACAGGTCATCATCGTCCACCACGGCCCGACCGGCCCGGTCGAAGTCGCCCGCCACGGCCGGGCAAGGCCCGGCAGTCCCGCGGTCATCGAGGAGCACTTCCCAGGGACCAGTACCAGAACCCCGGGCGACTACGCCGTGAAGGCACGCACCGCCGGTGAAGCCGAGTTCCTGGCCATCGGCGCCGGCGCCAAGACCTGGCTCGTGGAAGCCGCGGCTGCAGGAACAGGCCGGATGAACATGAAAATGGCCGAGGCCGTGACCCTGGCCAAGATCGCCGGGACCGAGTCCGTGGACCGTGCCCTGGGAGACGCCGCGCTGCACGGCCGGTTCGCCCACGGCGACCTGCCCTCCATCCTGAACGCGAACATCCGCCGCACCACCACCCACGCCGCTAACGAAACCAGGTCCCTCACCCAAGGCACCAGCGCCTGGGCAGGCCTCGGCGCCGAGCCGTCCAGCGCCCCCGCAAAGGAGCAGAGCCGATGAGCCCGGTCACCACCACGAACACCACCGCCCCGGCCCTGCCGGCCGAACTGGAAGCGCTGATGCGGCAACTGAAGATGCCCCACGCCCGGGCACTGGCACCGGAGCTGATCGCGACCGCCCGCGCCCAGCGCTGGGAACCAACCGAGATCATCAAGGCACTGTTCACCGAAGAAGCCGCAGGCCGGGCCCGGTCCATGCTCGCCACCCGGCGCAAAGCAGCAGGCTTCCCGACCGGGAAGACCTTCGACGTCTGGGACCCCGCCGTCTCCTCCATCCCGGCGCCCACCCAGCAAGCCCTGCGCACCCTGGAATGGATCACCCGACGCGAGAACCTGGTCGTCTGCGGGCCCTCCGGCACCGGGAAAACGTTCTTCCTCGAAGCCCTCGGCCAGCAAGCCGTCGAAGCAGGCATGCGCGTGGCCTGGTTCAGACTCGAAGACCTCGGCGCCCTCATCCGCGCACACCGCACCGACGACAGCGTCACCAAAGCCGTCGCCCGGATACTGCGCGCCGAACTCGTCGTAATCGATGACATCGGGCTCCTGCCGGTGGCCACCGACGCCGCCGAAGGCCTCTACAGGGTCGTGGACGCAGCCTACGAAAAACGCTCCGTCGCGATCTCCTCGAACCTGCACCCCGCCGGGTTCGACGAACTCATGCCCAAAACCCTCGCCACCGCCACCGTTGACCGGCTCCTGCACCACGCCCACGTCTGCCAAACCAGCGGCGACTCGATCCGCCTCACCCAGGCCCTCGCCGGAAAAGGAGTCACCCAACTGAACTAACACCACCCGACAATGGCCAACCCCGCCGAGAACCTTCAGTGGGCAGATCTGTTGGCCATCACCGGGCAGTTTTACTGGCCACCGGCGGGCACTTTAAATGGCCGCCCGTGGGCAGAAACTAATGGCCATTGACATACATACTTGCTCAGTTAGGCGTTAGTGCGGCCAACCTGGCGATCGGTGCTCACAAGGAAACTCCAAAGCAAGAAGCACCAAAACCTACACACATTCCTGCGGTATGTCGTTTTTTAGCGGGATAGCTTGTCCCGATCCGGCTCCGTATCGCCGATGTGCCCGGCTGTGTTTGCCGCCAGGACTCGGGCGACGAAGGCGCCGGACTCGTCCATGTAGTGGCGTAGGAACTTCGCCGTGCGTTCATCCTTGACTTCGCCCCGTTCCTCAAATACTTCGATGTCATATGAACGTACGCTTCAGGCGAATTCAGTTGGGATGCGTCCAGGATGCTGCGGAAGGACGACTGCATCACTGCTGTGCCGATGCTTCCGGGAGAGGTCCCGATGATTCCCGTGGGTTTACGGGCGAATGAATTCTTCCCCCAACGACGAGAACCACAGTCGATAGCGTTTTTAAGGGCTATCGAGAATGGAACGGTTGTATTCGTGAGACACGAAGAGGATCAATTCCAGCGTCGTGGCGCTCCTCACCTCCGGCATGGCGAAGGTCCGCTCATCCCGCCGCTAAGTTGGTCCGGCTTACTTGGTATCGCTCTCCAAACGAACGTATCCTAGGAGGCCGCGACAACCCTGGCCAGGACCGATCAAGGGAGACGAACTGGGCTTGACCTTTGTGGTTAATCGGGAACACGACTCCGCGTTTCGCTTTCGCAACAACAGGATTGCCAGTTCACCTTCTACAGCCTTCAAAGCACTGATCTTGCCGGGCCGCGTGGCCCCGACATTCCTCTGTTTCCTAGGTGAATCGGAACCTCCGCGCGCCGAACTCAATCTGCCATCCCACCTTTGGCCCCCGCTTACGGCAGAGAGTGGATCGTAAAAGATGACATCAAAGCCGTGCCGTCCAGTTGTCACGCCCGCAGGGAGGGGCGGCGCTGGAATTGCTGGTGTCACCCAATCGGGGATCCTTGCTCGGTAGTTCATTCCGTGCTTTCCTTTTCAAGCTCTTTAGCCAGGTCACGGCCTTTCCGATCTTGCCAGTCGGTTCCAGGAAATTCATAGACGATAACCTTGTGGCAGCCATACCCGGAAACCCTCATCGCCGTAGACGGCTATGCGTCCGCGGCCGCCGTCAAGCCAGACCCAGAAGACCGATGCATCTTGTGTAACGACATCCACTTCCCCGGAGACCGCCGGCTCACTGTCCCGCTGAACGATTACATAGTGACCTTCCTCCAGCTGGGCCCAGTCGGCGGCCAAGAGCTCTTCGCCCTTCTCGTGCGCCTTGGGAAAAGGGACTCCACAGTTATCCCGAGGTCCAACGTCAATACCCATCGTCGGCCGTGCGTCTACTAACGCGGCAGCTGCATCCGCCCACATGGAAAAGAATGCAAGCGATGATATGTGAGGGAACGAGTACGCTTTCATGGCCTCATTCGAACCGGGAGCGGGGTTCTCGGAACCACTGCAATCCATACAAACTCCTATGTGGGGCACCGCCGTTGGCTGCCACTGAACAGTCCGGAGCCATGGCGACGGGAAGGCGATCGTCAAAAAAGCCAATTCTTAACCGAATTTAGCGTGCCTGTGACCCCCAAGGCCATGCAGTCAATGACTGAGAGGTCATTGCTTTTTGTACGCACGTACGGTTGCGCAGCGGCCAACGATACTGCCGTCGTCTATACAATCATTCCCACCTACACCCGAAACTACTTTACAAAGGACGGCCTCGCCGGGCCGCACCACAATGCTAAAGATCAGGGTCCAAGCCGTAGGTTTCCACACTGGCAGCCATGTACGGTCTGCGTGCTTCGCCGTTCCGGCCAGAGCATGCAATTGTTACTCGCCAAGGAACGCACTCGAAGCGTTAGACGTAGCGACACAAGGTGCGCGGCATTTTTATCAATTCACGACAATCGTGAACGGTCTGCCGGGCCCCATAGTTATCCGTGTCACTCAAGACGGCGCAGCACGGGCGTCTTCAGATCCATTAAGGAAAAGGAGAATGGTGAACTATGGCAGAAAGCGCAGCTAGTGCCAAGAACATAATGCGAAAGCGGCTGAAATGGACCGATGGCTTCGCCCTGACGATCGGGGTTATGACGACGGGTATTTTCACCTCTGTCGGATACACAATGGGTACGGTAGGCCTGTGGGGCATGATCGCTGTATGGGTAAGTGCCGCGTTGATCGGACTACTCCAGGTCATGCTGTTCACTGAAATGGCGCTAATGTTTCCCAACAAGACTGGCGGCATTGGCGTGTTCGCCCACGAGGCCTGGCGGAAGTATTTTGCACCAATTGGTCCGTTCTGTGTCTACGGATACTGGATGGCTTGGTCACTCGCGCTCTCGGCGGTCGGTTTGACCTTTGGCAATCTTGTGAAAGCACAGTGGTTTCCGGATACGGGAATCTTTTTTACAATCTTTGGTGTAGATATTGGTACTCAGCATTTTATTGCAGCAGGCGCAATCATTTTGGTGTGGATGCTAAATGTGTTAGGGGTCAAGCCAACAGTTCGTGTTTTGTGGATCCTCAACATCGGAGTTGTGTTTGTCCTGCTCGTATTCGTGGTTATGCCATTCATAACAGGACAATGGAGCGCGGAGAGCTTCACGTTCCATTTCTCGGGGGCATGGGGCGGCTGGAAGCTCGCTATAGCTTTGATGTACTTGGCAGCCTGGAGCGTATACGGTACCGAAATTATTGCGACTTTCGCCCCGGAGTTCGGTGATACGAAGCGGGACGTGCCCAAGGCGACTTCGTTCAACGGGTTCACAATGGTTGCTATTTATATCTTGGTGCCTATCGGTGCAGCCGGCACGCTCGGCGAGAACGCTATAGCCAATGATCCCATTGGCTACGCAGTGTTGGCTTTCCAGCACTTAGTCGGGCCAGCCTCGGGGTTCGTCACTCTAGTTGTCTGTGCATCAATGTTTGCCTCGATGACAGCCTCCAGTGGTGGCGCGGGACGAGCCCTCTTCGGACTCGCACGCGAGGGCATGACGCTCAAACAGCTGGACCATCTTGGCAAGCGAAGTGGCATGCCCGTGCGCCAGATGACACTGGACATGGTGGTCAATGTTGCGATGGTGTTCTTCCTTGGGTCAACACTGGCGGTACTATTCGCCAGCAACTTCGGATACCTCGTGTGCACAACATTCGCAGTCGCCGGGTTCGTGTTGCTGCGCAAGGACCGCCCAGACTGGCCGAGGCCGTTCAAGTTGCGATCTTACTGGGTGGGTATTGCCGCGGTCCTTGCGATAGTTGATGCTGTCATAGCCTTGGTCGGCTTCCTTAACCCGGATCTGGGGGGTTACGGGGACGCCAGCTCGATCTTCATCGCTTTAATCCTGCTTTCTTTCGGGCCTATCACCTACGTCATCAGGAAGAAGTTCCAGGATGGTGTGAAGCTGGTGCTCCGGGAATGGGTGCCGACTCACCCAGACGAAGAAGACCCGTCGTTCGAGGGCAAGGCAAAAGGTGAAACAACCACAAGGCCGGCGGCTGCCGAATCAAGCTGACCGAGGGTGAAGTTACTTGCATGTGCCGCATGGTTGATGCACGACGCGCAGGATGCGCCTCTTCCACGGGAGCATCGCTCGAAAAATTCGTAAGGGGCATTCCATGGTTGTCGTGACCAGTTCTGCATAGGGCGTGGACTAGCCTCGGCTCTAAGTGAGGCGCCGTTCTTAATCGCATGTTAGAAACGAGGAGGGTGCTCGAAGCCGCGACGTAGTGGTTATCCAAACCATAATTTGCCGAGCTAACGAGCACCCTTTCCGTTTCTAATCTCGCCAGCTTTTACGTGATGGTCCTGAGCTACGCCGAACACTAGCAATGGGTGACAGACATAACCCTTTCGGATTAAACCTTTTCGACTCTGGTTTCCTGGACATCACGGCTTCGAACAGGGGCTGATCACCCAGATGCAAGCATCAGATTAGCCCTGCCGTGATGCCTGAGCACGACCTCTTCGAGGTGCTCTCTCCAGTTGAACTGAAGCGCCGATAGTTTGCCCTTTTGTAAAGGTGGAAGAGAGTGATGGGTCCCTTGGATGCCTCAGCCACCGTGGGCTTGCTCCCTCGGGCCAGCGAAGGGTTCACCTGCGTCGTACTAAAATTGTTGGAGCAGTAGATGGAGCAATCGTCCCTGAACAGTAAGACGGCAGCCGGAGCGGCGCTGCTGGTTGCTATGAGCGCATGCGCCCCTGCCGGCGTCGACTGGCCTGTGCACGAAACGATGTCAATGGACATAGCCAGGGTTGTCGTGATTGGAGACTCGCTGAGTACCGGGTTGGGGACATCCCCACAACAGGCTTGGCCAGAACTCCTTAAGTCGGCACCCGGTTTCGACAAGCGTGCGGTTGAGATCACTAATGCTGCCGAGAACGGCAGCGGCTACATAGCCACGGGTGTTGATGGCGACACTTTCCACGGGGAAGTCCAGGCGGCAGTCACACCTTCAACCGATGTGATCTTGTTTTTTGGGTCAGACAACGACGCGGGGACAGATCCTGAGGAGCTCAAGGCGGCGGTAGCGTCAACGTTCGACGCCGCGTCGTCGCTGGCTCCCCAGGCCAGTCTCGTCGCGATCGGTCCGTTGACCGGGAGCGAGGGGCTGGATCAGGTGTTGGCCGCCGTGTGCCGTTCTGACGCTTCTGCCGTGCGCGATAAAGGGGTGAAATTCTTTGATCCCATAGCGGAGCACTGGCTCGGTGGCCGCGCCAGTGTGCTGCTCGGACCAGACGGCGAGCATCCCAGCGCCAAAGGACAGAGGTTCCTGCGAGACAAAATAGGGAGAATTCTTAGAGCCGCCCTATCCGACTGAAAGGCTCAAGGCGAAGTTCAGATTTACTGACAGTAGATCATGATGTTCTCAGATCACCGCCGGACGGTCGGAAGGGAAGAGGCTAAGCGGGTGAAACCCGGGAGTAGTCGAAGTACGCAAAGAAGTTGGGGCTAGACGGGATAAATTTGGGGCCGTGAGGAGCTATGCCCGCGTGCGCCTCAGAGGAGGCGTTAAGAACGAATGGGAAGCCCCCGTCCAACGTACGCGTGTGTGTTTCGCCTTGTCAGGCGCTTTCCACGTCAGGTTGGGGTGTGCCTTAGCCGGGCGAAGCCCGGGACCTTGAGCTAAGTCTTAGGACTTATGGATTCGGTTATACAAGAGAAGGCCTCCGGATTTGGACACCGGAAGCGCGTTCAATCGCATGGCCAAGGCGGTCATGGATGCTCGCCACGAGCCAGACAACGAGAGTTTCGAGTTGTTGAAGTTTGATTCGCTCCAGTTCTGGAAGATTACCTCCTAGGCCTCTCGAGACTTCGACGATGCGCTTCGGCGGCTTCTCGTCCGGGCGGGGGCAGCCACACTACGCTCTGTCTTCCGTCCTTCGGGTCGGGCATCCGTCCCACCAGACAGGCCACTTCAAGCCGCCGAACAACTCTGCTCACGTTAAACCGGCCCGTGCCGATGGCGTCTGCGATGTCCGTTGGACGGGCCGTGGTCCGCTAGATCAGTTGGTTGAGCAGCAAGAAAGCCGGCATGTCTCCAGGCAAGGGGCCCCCGCTCTGAACGAGAATGCTCTCGCGCACGGCGGTGGAATTCATTGCCCCGCCCATGAAGTAGGGGCACTGGGCTCACTACCACGTTCCGTAGGTCCACGCTCTCTTATGGTGCGCCGGAGCAACGCCTTGCAGCGCTGGCCTATGGCCGCATTCTTCAGTACGGCGAGGTGATGGGGATGGCCCCCGGAGCGGCGGGAGCGGCATCGCCAGGGCAATGGCACTCGGGCTTCGGGCATCCACCGGCGCAATGGTGTACACGCCGACCCGGGGGTGCTCGACCGCTGCCTTCCGGTACTAGGTGGGGGTCGGAGCACCAGCGCAGCGCGGGCTGGTCCCACTCCCAGGTGACCGCATGTACCGAGGACGGGCCCCGTTACCATGCGATTGCTGCCGGCCCCGGCGATCCCGCCACGGCTGTGATGGCAGGGGAGACTGCACACGCTCCTGCCCTCGCAGGTGACCGGCTGCCGACCGCGAAAGGGTCGCTGACACCGGCACTGCACTGGGCAACGTGCTCATACAGCGATTTCGTGCGGCCAGCCACACTTATGAGGTATCCAACTCGTCTGAACCCATGTCCTGCACGTCGACGGCGCAGGCAGGGGAGGTTGGTTCCCTCCACCTTGGTCTGGCGCAGGCGGCTTTTTCCACCCTTTGTAGGCGCCGCGCTGTTTGATTAGGGCAAGTTTCTTTTGTGCGCTGTAGGGTTTAACTGCGTAGTAATACAAGCTCGTCGAGTGGAAGGCGCTTTCGTGGGGCTGTCTCTCGTTGCTCCAGAATCTCGGAGAGGCGATCCGCGCTTGCAACCGTGCCCACGGCAGTGACGGTCATGGGCTTAAGATTTTCAGCAAGATTGAAGGCTTTCGTGAGCTTGTTCCAATCGACGCCCGCCATCTGGTGGGTGTAAAGGCCGTCTGCCTGCGCCTGCACACTAAAGTGAGCCAACGACTGGCCAAGGTCGTACTCTGCGTACGGTCGCCCATCCCCTTCCGGCGAGGACGTCTCCGCGATGCCCACCACCAGCGCCGACGCGGTGTGCGCCCATGAAGCGTTTAAACCAGCAAGGGCAGAGACGATAGTGTCGAATTCCGGTGTATTTCGGCGAGTCACGATGAAACGGCGGGGTTGATTGTTGCTCGCCGAGGGAGCCCAGCGCGCAGCCTCAAGAAGCGCGTCAAGCTGAGCATCGGTGATGCTAACGTCCGGATCGAAGGACCGAGGGCTCCAACGCTGAGACAGCTCCGAGATGATTGGAACACGCGTGTCAGCGGTACGGGAGGTCATTACGTCGGAGGGTTTCAATGTTATAGCTCTCTTCGTTTCTTTACGATTGCTCAGTCACAAGCCCACCCTAATAGGTAGGGCTCAGAACGGTCAGATCGGGTAATTTCTCATCAACACTAGGGCGTCCCTCACAAGATAGGCTTGTCCTTTTTATGTAATTTCTGCACAGGGTTTTTACGTACTCCGTGCAATTGAAGAGGTTTGCACAAGATTTCCCGAGGAGAGAAAACGGAATTGAGCGGACTCTCGCCCAGTGCGTATCCCAGCAGTGGCAAGTCTTGCCTGTGCAGTTCGGCCGGCGTCCTTGAGCGCTGCTTCCCACCCGCGCTTTCGCACGCGCCCGTCAAACCACTCCATGGAACCTGCGATGTGGGCGATGTCTGTGTGTCCGAGGTCAATGAGGTGCTGAGTTGCCAGCCGGGCCCCGAGTTCTTGATTTTCAGAGTAAGTGAAGACATCAGGAGTGGAAGAAACACCCGCTGCCACCATTTCAAGAGGCACCCGACGTGTTGCGCGCCAAACGGCAGCAGCCATGGACACCAGCGGCGCGATGACAATTATGCCGTCGACTCCGAGGTCTTCCAAGGTGTTGAGCGCGTTTGGGATCGATTCCTCGTACGGGGGTCGGACGGAAGCTACAGTGGTTGAGTATCCCTTTTCCCTGGCTACGTTCTCCAGCGCCAGAAGCGTTCCGACCGGCCCAAAACGCGGGGACCCATCGGTTACGATGCCGATGGATGTCGAGCGACTGGTCACAAGAGTGGTAGCGGCCCTATTGCGGCGATACCCAACATCCTTAATGATCTGCAATACCCGCTGCCGGGTAGACTCGTTGACTTCGGGATGGCCGTTAAGAACTCGGGAGACGGTTCCGTATGAAACGCCTGCCATTTGTGCGACTTCTTTAATAGTCATCCGCCGCTGGGGCGGGTTCGAGCCGGAGCCGTTCACCTCCGGGTGCGTCGCTGCTCCTGCCACAGCCGCGCCTCCTAACTCTTCACCTGGACCAACCGTCATGTATCCGCAATCAAACACTACGCGGCCAAGCCATCACGTACGCGCTCGTTGCCAGCAGCAGAGCACTGTGCTTCCAAATTTCGCCGTGCTTCAGGTGATGAGGCAGAGGGCGGACTCCTAATTTGGGCCACTTCTACATGCGGGGCCAAAGTGCCGATAATGGACGTTCTGTAGGGCCGGGGGAGTGGGGAGCGCTAGAGCTCAGTATGCTCCGTTCCGCCGTTCGCACGCTGACCCCTCAGTGACAGTGGGCAGGCGATGCCGGCGCCGGCCGAAGGCACTGGAATTGGCGAAACTCCGGCCAAATAGCGGTTGGCCGGAGTTCCGTGGACAACACTGCAGGGTGAACCTTGGGGTTGTGTGGGAGCGCCGGGCAGGGGAGGGGTTTACTTCAGCGCCGCTTGGCGGAGGTACTGGTAGACCGTTTCCCTGCTGATTCCGTAATCGCGGGCCAGTACGACTTTAGGGATGCCGGTGCCGGCTCGCTGGACCAGTTCGGCCGCACGCTCGGGTGTCAGAGTCTTTTTCCGTCCTTTGTAGGCGCCGCGTTGTCTGGCCAGCGCGATGCCTTCGCGCTGGCGTTCCCTGATCAGTGAGCGTTCGAATTCGGCGAAGGCGCCCATGACGGAGAGCATGAGGTTGGCCATGGGGGAGTCCTCGCCGGTGAAGACGAGCTGTTCTTTGAGGAACTCCACCCGGACCCCGCGCCGGGTGAGCCCTTGGACCAGGGCGCGAAGGTCATCGAGGTTGCGGGCGAGCCGGTCCATGCTGTGCACGACCACGGTGTCCCCGTCGCGGACGAACCGCAGCAACTCGGTCAGCTGCGGCCTTGCGGTGTCCCGGCCGGAGGCCTTGTCGGTGAACGTCCGGTCCAGGACCTGGCCATCAAGCTGGCGCAGCTCATTTTGGTCCACGGTGCTCACCCGCACGTAGCCGATGCGCTGACCATTCACGACGGCCTCCAATCCTCGCGGTGTGAGAACGAGTGTCGACCCCACCAGCGCAGAGGTCAAGACACGGGTCTGTCCAAAACCGCCTGACGACTAATTGCCAAGGAACGCACGTCCGGCAGGGGAACAACCCTGCCATGGTGTACGTTGCTCTCTGGTCGGGAAAGACCCGGTCAAAGACTGAAATGAGCACCGCCTACCGTGGCTACCGATTACGACGAAGTCCGTTCCGACGTCAAGGAATCCCAGGACCGGTCCCTCGAGGCGTTGAAGTCGGCCAGCGCTCCTGATGCCCGCAGCGTCGTCACCGAACTGGACGTGGCCGACGACGAAGGGCTGACGCCCGGCGGGGAAATCGTCTCCGAGGAACTCATCGTCCAGGTCATCCCGCAGGGCAAGGACGAGTTCACCTGCGCATCCTGCTTCCTCGTCCGGCACCGGTCCCAGCTCGCCGTCGAACGCAACGGCCAGCCTTACTGCATCGAGTGCGAAGGCTGACAACCTCGGGACGGCTCCCGCAACCTTCCCGACGCCGAGGACTTTTCGTCGTTCCCTGACCCCTGCCACTGCTGGTGACTCACTGCCGGCAGTGAGCCGTTCGGGGAGGGGCAGGGCTTTTAGAGCAGATCCAATTCCTGGATGAGTCCGTATTCAACGCCGGTGCTTAGGGTGGCAGTGAATGACCTGAAGCTGTGTCGGGTGATTAGTATGCCGCGGTCCGTTGCCTTCTCGCTGAGCAGGCGGGTGGCTTCTTCAAGCTGCAGATCTCTGGATGCGCGGTCGTGGGCTTCGATGATGATGGTGTCGTGGGTGAACATTGTTGGTCTCCTTTGTCCAATGTAAGAGTGGCGGCAAAGCTTTTGGCTGGGCTGGTTGCCGGAAGAGTGGTGGATCTTCAAAACCCTGGGAGCCGCCGACGGGCGCGCTGCAACAGATTTTGGTTGTGCTGTTTGGTGTGCCATCTCGCCGCCCTCAGGGGGCTTGTGGGCCCCTGGGTCAGCTTGGAGCCGATGAATGCGTGCTCGGCTTGCCTGCTTGGTTTCAGGCTCTGCGGAGGCGGCTTCGTTGGGCCGCGGCGGTAGCTGGCGACCTAACAGTTTGTGATGAAAGACGGGCGGGATGGGATCCCGGCTGGGTTTGGAAAACAACACTTTCCGCGCGGCGCATCCTCCGCCGAAACCTATGATTCATCAAAAGCTTCGCTCCAACAAATTGGCAGTGGAGACTCATTTTCAGGCGTGCATCTTGAGGAAATCTTGATCCGCAGGAAGCACCCGCTTGATCCTTTTCAGGAAGAGTGTCTTGGTCAGGTCATGCAGAGCGCCTGGCCAGTAACGGGGCTCGGGTTCCGTTGGCGGCGCTCGTAATCTTTGAGGATCCGTTTGAGAACCACCGTCAATATATTGCGTTTAGAACGACCCGGAGCTGCTGAGGCGATGGGCCCACGGGACGCTGACTCGGCCGCTTCGTTGCCGGGTGTCACCGGCGATATGTCGGCTCTCGACCTGCAAAGCCTGTGGAACATTGCCGAGGATACGCAGGGCCCTGCCCTGGCCCTGCAATTCCTCAGCGACTTTTTCAGCCTGCAGCAGGCTCGAGTGTCCCGGATCCTCGCCACTCTGGCCGAGGAGGACCCCGCGGGCTCAGCTAATGCTGTCCGTAGTTTGCACACTGCATCGTCCATGGCTGGCGCAAAGCACATTGCCGAGCGCTGCGCGATCATCCTGCCACTGGTCGGGGCCAGGAATTTCACGTCCGCGCGGGTACATGCAACGGCCCTGCAGTGCGACGTAGAGGCTCTGACTGCCGCTTCCCCCATGCTGCTGGAGCAAGCGGAGGCCCGGCTTGGTTCCATGCCAGCTGCCCACGCCTAGAATGCGGGGAAGCCGCCCCCTGGAATGGGACCGAGAGCAGGACATCAATTCGCCCTGGATGCCACGCGAGGCTTGCGTCCGCGGGCGTCCCTGGGCAAGACTCGGGGGACGCATGCTGAGTTGATGAAAAATTTGGAGCGGGATACACCACGAAAAGCGCTGGCAACGATGCTTGGCGCCCGCCGGCTGCGAAGGTGCAGCCACGAGGTCCCGCAGACCGAAAGGATCGCAATGGCAGGAATGTTCGAACTGTTTATCGACGCACAATCAGCTTTCAGGTTCCGTCTGACAGCACCGGACGGCACCGTAATGGCCGTATCCAGACCCTTCACGACCAAGACCGACGCCGTGGCAGGGATCGCCGCCGTCCGCGAGTACGCCGGCATGGGACTGATTACCGATTCCTGTACGACCCTCAGCGCTATCGGACATCGAGCCTACAATGACCCGCCTGCTCCGGCGGGCTCCCAACGGGTTCCCAAAATCGATTTCCATGGGCGCGCCCGTGCGGTCCGCCGGGCCGTCTCCGGTCCGCGCTGGGCCGGGGCAATACACAACTTTTCCTGAGCCCGGGGAGGGCCCGCCTCTGCCCCTTCCCAGCTCCAGCTTTACGTAAGATCCGATATCGGCTCTTTAAAATTGCTGGGGGAGAGGCCTAAAAATGCCCGGTTTTAGCGGCCGGTGAGGGTTCTGTCGGCCGGCGGCGGCGCGGCTGCCGGGTCGGTGTCGATGCTGTAGATGATTTCTGAGTGGTCGGTGAGCAAGGCAATGTTCTCGGTCGTGATGCTGATGAACGCCGACCGGTTCTTCAGGTGCTGGACCAGCTCCGTATACGGCCACAGCAGCCGGTCCACGTAGGTGTTGAACGACCGGCCGCTTGCTTTGGCATAGGCTGCGACGAGCGTAGGGTCGGTGATCCTTCTGCCGTAGGTGAGTTCGAGGTCGACGTCGCCCAGCGGGTCGATCTGAGGGTTGAGGTAGCTGCCGAAAACCCGCAACGTGTCGATGAACAGAGGCTTGGCCGGGTCGGCGTTGTAGGCGCGTGCCCGCTCCAGCAGTTCCGACACCAGGCGGTCGGCGGTTTTCCGGCTGATCGGTTTCCCGAAGCTTGCCATCGCCAGAGCGTTGCCCTGGATGGTCGTGTCCCACCAGATGTCCCCGGCGGCGTCGGTCTCGACCCTCTCCATGTATCCGGCAGCTTCCAATTGGGCCAGCACCGTCCCTGGTTGATGCCCGGTGCCGTCGAGGAGGTCTGCCACACCCACGTCGGTCATTTCCCGGCCCCTGAACCGGCGGACGATCGCGCGGGCCAAGTCGGCCGGCAGCCCGGCGATGACATCCGATTTCGCTACCCTCACAACCACAGCCTACGGGCGAAAATCTCAGTCACTAATCACCTGTGCTGCCAGCGCCTGGTTCAACGCCGGGATGTCCAGGAAGACGGGGTCAAATGGTTCATCCGTGCCGGTGGTCTCTGCGGCCCACTCGGTGTGCTCTGTGTGGTCTGGATGAGCCGGGTCGGCCAATGCCTCGAGGAGTTCTTCGTACCCCGGGAATCCTCCCGAGTCTTCCAGCGGGCCGCGGCGGGCACCGTCGAGCACGCGGGCCGCCGGAGTGCCGTCGGCTGCGGGGCGCCGCGTCACCAGCTCAAGCCGGTGCAGCCAGCTGTCGCCGAAGTCGTATTCGTAAAAGGCCGCGCCACCGCCCAGCGCCAGCAGCTGCGCAAGGGCCAAGTCTTCCTCTGGCCTGTCATCCGGTTCGTCGCACTCCCGCCGGGGAAGCCATTGCAGCGTCTCTGGAATCTGACCATCCACCGGCCGCAGCGGCGCGAACGAGTCATCGGCTGTGAACCTGTGCAGGTGCATGTCCTCCCAGCCAAAGGCAGTTTGCAGGATCTGGTGGACCCGGTCCAGGCTCAATGAGCCGCGGACCTCCAGTTGGCGCCATATTTTTGGGTTACTGTCGACCAGCTCGACGCGAACCTCCAGCATCCACCCCGATGTCCGGCCCATGGTGGTAGAAATGTTCTCCATGCAGGCCATTCTTGCAGCCGACGCCGCTCGCTTCCGGAGACCCTGGCCACTCCCCCGCCATCGAACCTCAGCCTTACAGAATCTCCATTATCGGCGCTTTAACTAGAAGGCGACCGCAGCCCAGCCCCACTTTTGCCCGGCGCGCCACCGCGCCAGCGTTCCGGCCCAGGACGACGGCCATAGCCGGGCGCGGTCCCGCCTTGGGGTGGGCAGCGCCCATCAGGCCCCCAACGGATCATTCCAGCCTCAAGACTCCAGCCTGGGCACGAAAGCTGGAGTTAACGGGTTGCCCCGTCAGTCCTTGTGACATGTGTTGTTTCCTTCGTTGTCAGCCGCGGACGGGCTGGGCGAGGTGGCTGCTGAGGATGCGGCGGGCTTCCGTTGCCTCGGTGATCATGGCGGAACCGGCATTGGCCGCTGCTGAGCGCTGGACGGCCTGCTCGCCGCGGATGATCTCGAACGGGTCCTGCCAGTTGTTCCAGTGCCAGCCTTCGTATTCACTGGAGATGGCACCGGAGTAGCCGTTTTCCACGAGTTGCCGGACGAGGCCGCGTACCGGCACCGAGGGCTCTTCGCCGTTTTCGTCGATGCCGAAGAACTTGCCGTGCACGTGGCGGACCCACGGCATGATTTCCAGCCAGGTGTCCAGGGGTGCAGGGCCGAAAAGTCCCGTTCCGTTGATGCCAAAGTCGATGCCCAGGTCCGGCCGGCCGTTCCGGGCAGCGAGGCCAATGAAGGCGCCGAAACGTTCGCCATGGACCTTCTGGTTGTTGGGCGGTCCTTCGGCATAGAAGCCGTCCCACAGCTCAACCACCTGCCGGAGCAGGTCCTCCGAAGCACCACGACGGCGGTAGGCCTCCAGCAGCGAGGAGGCAAAACCGGTGACGGTGGCGCCCCAGTCGGCAGTGAAGCCGAGCAGCGGGGAATCGAGCTTCTCGTAGCGGTCACGCAGCGCGAGGACCCGTTCGTGCGCGCCGTGCTGGTCCGCATGGACTTCGAGGGCAAGGGTCACACCGTACTTCTCGGCCACGGGCAGCAGGCTTTCCATGGCGTCGGGGGTCAGCGAGATCTGCACGCGGGCGATCGGGAAGCCGAGCCTGGCGGCCACCTCGATCTGCTTGCGCATGTATTCGACCAGCTCGTCGTGGTTCATCAGCCGGTCCCGCCGGATGCCGGTATCAACGTTGACTGCCAGCGAGGTGGGCACGAGGTCCACCTCGGCCACCAGGTCGCGGAACTGGCCCACAAAGGTGTCATCGATGCGGTCCGGGAAGCCGCGCAGGCTGGAGAACCCGATAACCTCAAGGCCCGGGCCGAAACCTTCGGCCGCCACCTTGCGGATGAGGCCGTCGAGGTCGTACTGCCGGGCGTGGAAAGCCCGGGTGAAGCTGTATAGGGTGACGCCCTGGATCGGCGTGCCGAGGCTGGTCATCGCTGTGCCACCTTCATGGTCTTGGTGTCGTGCTCTTCGATGTGCAGCACGCCGTGGTCGGTGATGATGTAGGGGATGTAGAGCTTCAGGTCCACCCGGACCTCGTGCTCTGCGTTGTCATCCCGGACGGGAAGGTCGCCGGAAAGGACGGCCGAGTCCAGCGGGTACCACCACTCGCCGGTTTCATCCACGAGCTCTGCAAAGCTGAACGTGCGGTTGTTCATGGTCCAGCGCAGCGTGTCCTCCGGCGCGGCAACGCCGTCAACCGTCAGTGCTGCCCCGGCGATGCATGAGCCCGGAAGCGCGCGGTACCAGGGGATCCGGACTTCGACGGCGGTGCGGCCGTCCTGGGTGGTCAGTGTTCCCTGCTCGATCATGCGGTCGGCGATCATCGAGACCTCCTTGTCTGTTGTGATGGTGCAATTGATCCCGAAACGGCCAATGGCGTCTCGAGTTCCTTGGAAATGCAACGTGCTGCGCGCACGGCGATTGCTACGGATGTCAGGGTGGGGTTGCATGCTGTGGCGGTGGGGATGACGCCGTTGCCGGCCACAAAGAGGCCGGGGACCTGCCACACCTGGCTGTCGGGTGAACAGACACTCTCGCCGTCGTCCGTCTCCCCCATGCGCGTGGTGCCCTGGTAGTGCAGCGACGCCCCGGGCGGCATTACAAACGGGCGCTCATCGATCGGTTCGCCCACAGCCTTGCCCAGGCGGACGATTTCCTGCCTGGCGCGCTCCAGTACCTCGTGGTCCCGCGCGGTGAGGCGGTAGTGGATGCGCATGGCGGGCATGCCGTAGGAGTCGCGGGCATCGTCGTCGAACGCCACCCGGTCCTCGCGCTGCAGGTCCTTCGCGCAGAACAGGCCCAGCCCCACGATGGAGCCCGGGACGATGGGATCATCGTCGGCCAGGGGAACCGGGGAAGCATCCAGCTGCATGATCTGGCCGTGGAAGGGCGCCTCGTCCGTGTAGGGAACCCAGGCCACTCCGCTCTGCTCACTGAGGGCACCATTGGCCGCCGCCGGCGCGTCCTCGGGCTGGACATCGCGGAGCCTGCTCGCGAACACCACCTGCGCCTGGTCGTTGAGGTAGCGGCCCAGGGCGCCTGGCCGGATCCCGGAAGCCCACAGCAGCTGCGGTGTGCGCAGGGCGTCCGCCCCCACCACAACGTAACGGGCGGCCACCTGATAGGTGTCACCGCTGCGGCGGTCCTGCACTTCGATGCCGGCAGCGGCGCCGTCCTCCACCAGCACACGGGTCACCAGCGATTCATCAAACAGTTCAAAATGCGGATTATCGCGGGTGGCCTCCCCCATCACGACGTCGGAGCCGGACCATACGAGGCCGCCATCCTGCCGCCGGTGTACAGCAAGGGGCATGGGCTGGACGCGGAAGGCAGGCTTTCGGCCCTGATCCACTACCCCGGCGAGGCGTTCGCGGACCAGGTCCGAGAAGGGGGCGCCATCGAAAGCGTGCGTGGTGACGCCCAAAAGGCGGTCGGCCTCGTTAAGGAGTTCTTCCAGGTCCGGCAGGAACGGGATGCGCTCCTTGCCGCCAGGGCGGGGGCAGGCGGCGGTCCAGTGGGCGGCCATGCCGCCCACATTGCTGGACATGGCCGCGACGGGCATGCCGTCCTCGCCCGGGAAGGCGTAGCCGTCCTGCAGCAGGTAGGTTCCCGGCCGGGCCCGGCGTTGTCCACTCTTAACTGCACCGGGTGAGTTCACCGTTTCAGCGCCCGCTCCGGGTCCTTCCGATGCTCGCTGGGCCAAGCTGCGGCGGTCCGGGTCCTGAATGTTTTTGACGTGTGCTCCCGGCGGGTTGCTGACGGTGGGGCCCACTTCAAACATGGCGATGGTGGCACCGGGAGCTTCCTCACTGAGGATTCTTGCGTACGCGGAGGCGGTGGGGCCGCTGCCAACGATCGCCACGTCGACGGCGGTGGGGTACCTTCCGTTCACAGCCCCGCCACCAGTTCCTGGATGCGGCGGGTGGATTTTGCATGGCTGCGGAGGGAAGGTCTGGTACCACTGCTGGTGACGGCAATGTCCGGACGACGGGGAAAAGATTTAGTCATTCCTGCTCTTTTCGGGGTCAAGGGTGATGGAAGGAGGAAGTTCAAGGGGTTAGTCTCCGTGGCGAAAGGGCTTAGAACCGCTCAGGTCAGGCGTCCAACTCTTTCGCGATTTGATTGATCACGTGGGGTGGTACCGAAAACAGCGCGATCTGCAAGGGCGTGCTTAAGGTCCAGTCGGTGCGCCGGCGGACCATTTCGGCGAGGTGGCCGTCGTGGCTGGCGAGTACCTTCATGACAGTTGCGAACGCCTCCGGGTTGTCTACGACCTCGGACACTGGTGACCACATGTGCACGGAGGCGGCGGTCGTCCGTGTGGGTTCGGTGGTGGTCCATTCGTGGACGCCAGGCCCGACTTCGAGTTCGAGCCCTGGCAGGCGCACCGCGGCGGTCGCGTGGGCGGGCACGGTTAGCTTCCAAAGGATGGCTCCCTTTTCACGCCGCCAGCCTCCTTCGACACGGCCCGCGGGGGTGTCCACGGTTGCTGTGGCGTGGTCCAGGCCAGGAAGAGCGATGGGGGCGAAGCGGATAAGCGAGTAGCCCGGGGCTGCGGGGGCAATTCCTGCCAGACGTCGATACATCCAGTCGGCTACTGCCCCCAGCGCGTAGTGGTTGAATGAGGTCATTTCGCCTGGGTTGACTGATCCGTCGGGGAGCATTGAGTCCCAGCGTTCCCATACGGTTGTGGCGCCCATGGTGACGGGGTAGAGCCAGGATGGGCAGCGGGTTTGGAGCAGGAGTGCTGCTGCATGGCTGTCGTACCCGAAGTCTGTGAGCGCGTCGAGTACCAATGGGGTACCAATGAACCCGGTTGAGATATGGTAAGCATCCCTTTTTATGACGTGTGCGAGACGACGTGCGAGAGCTTCCCGTGTGGACAGGCCCTGGATCAGGCCGAACTGCAGGGCCAAGGCATAGGCAGTCGGGGCGTCCGAGACCAGCCGGCCTTCACTGGTGAGGTAGGCGGCTGCGAACGCTGCCCGGACGTCATCGGCTGACTCACGGGCACGGGCTGCAGATTCGTCCTCGCCGAGGTGCGCCGCTGCCTTGGATAGGAGGTCAAGCGAGCGGTACAGGTACGCGGTTGCCACCAGTCCGGGCTGCGTTTTGGCCGCACCGGCCATGTCAGCGGGTGCGTCGGGGTCGAGCCAGTCACCAAACTGGAGGGTCGTTTCCCAGAGCCCCGGACCTCCCGCCGCTGCCAGCTCGGATGAGACCCACGCCTTCATACTGTCCAGGGACTTGGTGAGCAGGTCATCGTCGGCGAACCGTTCGGCCAGCACGGTCGGGATCACGGTTGCGGCATCTCCCCATGCCGCGGCAGGCCAAGCGAAACCAAAAACGTTGGGAACAATGTTTGGAACGACGCCGCCAGCCCTATCCTGTTCGGCGCGGAGGTCGACGAGCCAGTTGGCGAGGAAGCCGTTGCAGTCGAAGAGTGTCGCAGCGGTCGGAGCGAATATTTGCACGTCTCCAGTCCATCCGAGTCGTTCGTCACGCTGCGGGCAATCCGTGGGCAGGCTGAGGAAGTTCCCCCGCATGCTCCAGACAATGTTTTCGTGAAGCTGGTTCAGGAGCGGATTGGAGGTTTCCAGCCAACCGGTGCGGCGCAGGTCGCTTTGAAGCACAATGGCTTGCACCCGCTCAGGGTCCACTTCTCCTGGGTACCCTGATATCTCTGCGTATCTGAAGCCATGGAAAGTACCAACGGGTTCGAACACCTCGGTTCCGGTACCGGAGAGAATAAACGTGTCCGTCGCCGCCGCCCGGCGCAACGGCCGGGTTGCAAGTTCCCCGTCTTCCAGGACCTCGGCGTGACGGATCTCGATCCTTGTGCCGGGCTCACCTTGGACCTCGATGCGAAGTCGTCCAACGAGGTTCTGACCAAAATCGAGGATGGTGCCGGCGGCGGAGGATGACACCTTTACGGGCGCCAAGGTGTCTACCCGCCGGACGGGCTCATTCATGCGGGCGACGGGAACCGGCTGATCGGGTGCGACGGCGGCAGCCTCCCAGTCACCCTCCTGAGGGTCCCACCAGCGGAGGCTTCGGCGGTGGTCAATGGTTTCGCCTTCGTATATGCCGGAGGCGACCACTTCGCCACCCTCAGTCGTCTCCCAGTCATCACCCGAGGCAATGATTTCTTCTGACCCGTCGTCGAACAGCAGGTGCAGCTGTGCCGCGGCGCAGGGTTGCTCTCCGTAGACCCGACGGGCCTCGTCGGCAAAGCCGTAAACCTCTGTATACCAGCCGCCTGTGACTTCGAGCCCGATAGTGCGCCATCCAGGCTCCAGCAGGGCAGTTACATCTGTTGTCTCATGGAGCACCCTGTCTGCATAGCTCGTCCAGCCCGGTGCCAGAACAGAGTCGTCAACCTCGACTCCATCAATCCGGGCTTTTACCGCACCAAGGGCTGACCAGTACAAGGTGGCCCGTGCTGGCTTCCGGTCAAGCAGGAACCGGTGGCGGATAATAAAGGGTTGGGCCTCTTGACGTGGTGCGGTCAGTGCGCTGAAACGGGCCTGCCACTCCCCCGGGCCGAGTGTACCCAGCCGGATATCCAGTGGGTCGCTCCAAGCGGTCCAGATCCCATCTGTGCCTTGGAGCCGAACCTGCACCTGGTATGTTTCACGGGCTACGAGGTCCTCAAAAGGCCAGCCGACGAACACGTTCAGGGGTCCGTTGATCTGCTCCATCCGGTCGTCGTTGAGACGCAGTTCGGCTGCGGCCTGGGACCAACCTGGCGGCGCCTGGGTGAAGACCCAACTCAGGCGCGGCCTCGGTGTTGCCACCCACGAACTGTCCCGCCGGTATTCGGCACTTAGTTGCAGTCCGCTCCCGGTCATTGTGCTCCTGCTTTGCTCAGCTTTGGGTTACGGCTGGAAAGCGATAGTCCCCACCCTGCCGGGAACAACGGGTCCGCCGTGTCATTTGCCACGTCCGGGTTGCTGGCTTCGACCGCTGCCATACTCCTGGGCAACTCGAACGGCAGTTGGCCTTCTGCGGCACGCACACCTGTCAGGACTTCCAGGAGAACGTCATCTGCGATGCCGAATTCCACCAAGAGCGCATCGACAGCATCCACCAGTGGTGTCAGGATCGCCGGGCGGTTCAATGTCACAACGAGGATTGTGGGAAGACGCCGTCCCAAAGCGGCGATTCGCTGAACTTCCTCTTCCGGGAAGTCGAGCGAGCCCTGCTGCATCCCGGCCTCGAGAAAGTATCGGTCACGATGTTCGTACGGGGCGGATACGCGAACAATGGCCACTTCAGCCGTGTCCGCGTCCACGGCGGACCACCCGGCCGGAAGGGCTTCCTCGGACAGGTTGACCAGGTGCACCTTGCGGGGCCCGGCAAGGGGCAGGACGGGAAGGTCGTCACTTCCGTTTGTCAGCACTGTCACTGCCCGGGCTTGGGCTTGTTTTCCCAAGGACACGTCTTGTGGAAGCGGGAGCAGCGCCGCTGAGGTCCTGGTGTCCGTTTCGTTGTCGATGAGGCCAAGGTCGAGCATCATTTTTACCAGCCGCGTCGCGGAGACCTTCACCCGTTCGGGGCTCACGAGCCCTTCGGCTACAGCGCGCAGGATAAGCGGAGCGTCCAGCTCACCCCCGAGCTGATCCACCCCCGCGTTGAAGAGGCGTCCGACTCGTTCGAGCGGTGAGAGATGCTCTACACCCCATGCGCAGGCGGGGAAGGGCTTGCCGGCGATCTCGATGTCGGTCACCAGTCCGAAGTCGCTCAGGACGACGCCGTCGTAGCCAAGCTTCTCCCGCAGGAGGTTTGTGATGATCTGGCGATTGAACGCGAATCCGACAGGCTCGATGGGTTCCCCGTCCACGGTCAGGTCGATGGGCATGCCGTAGTACGGCATGATCGCTGCTGCGCCCGCTTCGATGGCAGCGCGGAATGGCGCGAGGTGTTCTTCGAATCTGCCTCCGGGATACACCTGCTCGCGGCCATAGGGGAAGTGCGGGTCCTCGCCGGCGAGCTGAGGTCCTCCCCCGGGAAAGTGCTTCACGGTGGCGGCGATGCCTTCCGGCCCGAGGGCCGGACCCTGCAGCCCTTCAAGGAAGGCCAGGAGCAGCTCGGTGGTCCGGGCAGGATCCGCGCCGAAGCTTTGTGCCTGCCGTGCCCAGCGCGGCTCGGTACTCAGGTCGACCTGTGGATGCAACGCCATTCTGATGCCCATCGCGAGGTAATCCTTGCGCAGGATGTCGGCGTAGGTGCGGACCAGCTCAGTGTCGCCTATGGCGCCCAGGCCCAAGTTTTCAGGCCATTGGGAGACGCCGGCGGCACGGTGCGCGGCCCCGTCATTCTGCATAAACGAATGGCGGGGATCTGTCGAAAACACAAGCGGAAGCCGTGACCCGCTGCCCCGCGCGATGTCCTGCAGCCGGGCCAGGACCTTGGCTGTGGAAGCAGGGTCGGGAATACTGCCAAGGCAAAAGAACCTGATGCCGTAGTCCTCGATCAATTGGCGGAGTGTTGGGCCGCCGAATCCTGAGGAGGCATCCGGGTCGCCCGCCTCGTCAAGGATGATGATGGGGTGCAGAAGCAGACCCACCTGTTGCTCGAGTGTCAGGGTCTCTGCCAGGGCACGGGCCGCGGACGTATGTGCGTGAGTCACGGGGTCAAATCATTTCTCCGGCGGATTGCCGGGTGTTCAGAGATTGAAAGTACGCGGCGCGGCGTGCCGATTGAAGGGCTGGATCCGCTACCGGCGCTGCGAGCAGGAGTTGCTGCGTATACGGATGCCGGGGGTTGGAGGAGACTTCGCCGGCTGTCCCGCTCTCGATAATTTTTCCGCCGCGCATGACGGCAATGCGGTGGCTCATGACCCGGACAACCGATAAGTCGTGGGAAATGAACAGGTATGAAACGCCGGTGCGCTCCTGAACTTCAAGAAAGAGTTGAAGGACCAGGGCTTGTGTCGTCAGGTCCAGGGCCGAGACAGGTTCGTCGCAGACGATGAGGCGTGGTTCAAGAACGAGTGCACGCGCGATGGCGATGCGTTGTCGCTGCCCGCCGGAGAATTCGCGTGGAAGCCGCTGGATCGCGTTGAACGGAAGCCGGACAAGGTCCAGCGCTTCCGCTATCCGTGCATTTGCATCACTCCGGCTGACGTTACGCACCCGCAACGGCTCGGCAAGAGTCTCACCGACTGTCAGCGACGGGCTGAGCGAGGAGTAAGGGTCCTGGAAAACGACCTGAATCCCTGATGCAAGCTTTCGGCGTTCTTGAGCGCTGGCCTGGGCGAGGTCACGCCCGTCGAAGAGGATCTTTCCTCCGCTGACGGGTGCAAGTCCGAGGAGGGCCCGTCCGAGCGTCGACTTTCCGGAACCGGATTCACCGACCAAGCCGACGGTCTCACCTTCACGGACGTCAAGTGATACCCGATGCAAGGCCTGGAAAGGGGGCCTTCGCCAACCACGCCGGGGATATGTGACCGAGACATCCTGAATATCCAGCAAACTCATTGCCGTGCCTCCGTTTTCGATGACCAGGGCTGGCGAGTGGGTGCGTGATCAAGAACTGCCTCGAACAGTCCCCGGGTGTAGGGATGCTTCGGGCTGGCGAACACGTCGGCAACCGTTCCGGACTCGACAACGGTTCCGGCGCGCATGACCGAGACCCGGTCGGCGAGGTCCGCGACCACACCGAAGTTGTGGGTGACCAGCAAGACTGCGACCTGCAGGTCGGTTTGGATCTCACGCAGAAGCTCGAGCACTTCCGCCTGGACGGTGACGTCAAGCGCCGTGGTGGGTTCATCGGCAATGATCAACGCCGGGTTGCAGGAGACCGCTCCGGCGATCAGGATTCGTTGCGCCATTCCGCCGGAAATCTGGTGCGGGTAGGAGTCCATCGTTCGTTCCGGGTTGGCGATACCTACCCGATCCAGCAGTTCCAGCGCCCGCCGCCGCGCCTGGTCTTTGGACAGCCCTCCGACCACCCGCATGGGCTCGATGAGCTGGAAGCCTATGGTGTAGGACGGGTCCAGATTGGAAAGAGGCTCCTGCGGGATGTAGGCAATGCGCCGACCCCGCAGTTTCCCAAGCTCCTCAGCACTCTTCGACGTTAGTTCCTCCCCGTCGAGCTGAATCGACCCGGACACCACGCTTCCGCCCTCCGGCAGGAGCCCCAACGTGGCCCATGCGGTCTGTGTCTTACCTGAACCGGACTCGCCTATAAGGGCGTGGACTTCGCCGGAAGCGATGCTGAGGGAGACTCCATCAACCACCGTCGTCCATTGGTTCTCTGACGGGTACGCCACGGCAAGGTCGGTGATTTTCAGCAGGGGCGGATCAGCGGCGGGATCCCCGTGGACGATCGGTGCGGCCGGGCGCGGCTGGGGCTGTTCCCACGCAGCGCGGGCCCGGGATGCGCGGTCCCCGGTGAATTCGAGTTCATCCCGCAGCGCCGTACCCAGCAGGGTCAGCGCGATGCAAGTTATGCCGATGGCCAGGCTGGGCCAGAGCATCAGCGAAGGGGCGCGGAAAATGTTGTAGAAACCCTCCCCCAGCATTCCGCCCCAGGTTGGCAGGGAAGGGTCGCCAAGGCCAAGAAAGTCCAGGATGGCCTGGATCCCGACGCCGACTGCGAAGATGCCGGCCACCAGGAGGATAGCGGGGGCACGGACGGCTGTGAGGACGTGGCGGCCGATAATCCGGGCATCACTCAGGCCGGCGACTTTCGCTGCGTCAATATAGAGTTCTTCGCGCACGGCCCGCACCGAGCCGGAAACAACGCGGTAAAACGAGGGCGAAATGAGCACACCGAGAACTGCCATCACCAGCCACATGGAGGGGCCAACCACGGCCCGGACAGCAAGCAGGACAACAAGTGCCGGCAGAGCCATCAGGAGTCCGGAAACCCAGGCCGCGGCCGTGTCGAACCAGCCACCGTAGTAACCGGCGACCAGGCCCGCCGGGATGCCAACGAGGGCAGCAATGACCACGGTCAGCAGCGCCCCGGCAAGACTGACAGAACTGGCAACTATGAGGCGTGAAAACACGTCACGGCCGGCACTGTCGCTGCCGAGGAAGTGCCCGTTACCCGCGCCGGCGAGGACGTTGGATAATTTTGCATCGTTGGGATCAAAAGGAACCAGGAATGGACCCACGATTGCGACCAGCGCCAGCAGTGCCAGATAGGCGATGGCGATCATGCCGATGGGGTTACCCATGAGCCTGCTGAAGAGCCCGCGCCGCAGCGGCGCTGGTTCTTTGGGGATGGGAAGAGCTTGTGCTTCGACTTCGCTCATGAGAGTCGCACCTTGGGGTTGAGCCAGCCTTGCAGTAGGTCGATGGCGAGATTTACGAGAACAACGAGGATGGCGGTGACGATGACGACGCCCATGACGACCGGAAGGTCCCCCTGGGTGGTGGCCTTCACTGCTGCCTGTCCGATTCCTGGGAGCGAGAAGACCTGTTCGATGATCACGGCGCCGCCGAAGACAATCACGAACTGAAGCCCAAGAACGCCAAGCGCTGGCCCTGCTGCGTTCCGCAGGACGTGGCCGTAGACCACCCTGCGCGTGGGAAGGCCACGGGAGCGAAGGGTGCGTACGTAGTCCATTCTGAGCACGTCGATCATCGAGCCGCGGACCTGCTGGGCCACCCCGGCTGTCGCCCCGATCGCAAGGGCGATGATCGGCAGGGTCACAGTCGACAACCAACCGGTGATGGACTTCGAAGCGGAGATGTAGCCGGTGGCCGGCAGCCATCGCAGCATCAGGCCGAAAACCGTGGCCAGGGCAAGGGCGAAGAGAAACCCGGGCACGGCAGCGGCGATAACCGACCCGACCTGAATGGTACGGTCGAGCCAGCCACGCCGTCCGGCTGCGAGGGCGCCCAGCAGGACCGCCAGCAGCCCCGATACCAGCGTGGCGCCGATAGTGATCGAAAGAGTCACCGGAACCCGCACCGCGAGCGTTTGCACTACCGGTTCCCCGGAGAACCACGACCGGCCAAGATCGCCGGCCATAACGTGCCCCAGCCAATCACCGAACTGTATGATCAGCGGTTTGTCGATGCCGAGCTCGGCGGCTTTCCGAGCTACGATCTCGGCAGACGCCGACTGGCCAACGATGTTGCGTGCAGTGTCCGTCGCTCCCACGTAAAGCAGAAAGAACGCAAGTACGCAGAGGGTCGCGACTGTGACGATGCCGGCTCCAAGCCGACGAAGGATGAAAGCAATCATGAGGGTCCCGTCCGGGTTGGGGCTGCGTGAATCACGCCGCCCCAACCGATCATTTCTTGGGCTCGATGTTCCAGAGATACGGCGCGATGTTGTCCTTCTGCATCACGACTTTCGTGTCGGCATCGCTGAAGAATGCACTCTGAAGACGGTAGCTCGGTGCGAACCATGCTTGGTCCACGAGCCATTCGTTGACCTGCTTCGCCACAGCAGTAGCTTCCTCGCCCTCTGCAGTCTGCAGTTTCGCGGCCAGCGCCGCCAACTCGGGGTTGGTGACGTGGAACGGGTTCCAGGTAGCCGACGGCAGTACGGCGAACTGCAGGGTTTGCCACGCCGTCGGGTCAGACTGCAGCTGGAACGGGAACGCCGACCAGGTGCCGCCAAGCATCTTCGGGAAAAGATCATCTCCGGTCTGCTCCCACTGGACCTTGATGCCGACGGCATTGAGCTGCTCAGCGTAGACAGCGAACTCGGATTCGGGCACGAAGTTGTTCCGCGGCATCACCAGGGTGAACCCATCCGGGTAGCCCGCATCAGCAAGAAGCTTTTTGGCCTTGTCGGGATCATACGGGTAGCGGTTGTCCAGGTCAGCGACATAGGCGTCGCTGCCGGCGGAAAAAATCTGGGTTGTCGGGGTGGCATAGCCGGCCGCGAGAGCCTGCACCAGGCCCTTCCGGTCAAGAGCGTGGTTAATGGCCTGGCGAACACGGACGTCGCCAAGGGCCGGATTTGTCTTTCCCTCCCTGTCAACCAGCAGGAACCCGGCCCAGTTCAACTCCGTGAGGTTGGCTTCGTAACCCGAAGCCTTCGCATCCGGGATCTGGGTAGGCGTGTTTGATGCGCTCACATCGAGCTGACCACTCTTGAGCGCATTGACAAGGGCAGTCGAATCGGGATAGACGTTCACCTCGATCTGGTCGTAACGGACAGACTCAGGATCCCAATAATCGGCCTTCTTTTTGAAGACGTACTTCGATCCCACGACAGACTCGTCCTTGCTGAGTTCATACGGGCCCGAGCCGACCGGAGATGTCTTCGCGTCAGGCGAGTTCCACATGGAAGGGCTTCCGATGATGCCGGCATTCTGCGACAGGTAAACGAGGAACGCCGGATCGGGCTCCGACAGCGTCAGGACGAGAGTATGCGCGTCGGTTGCCTGCGCCGTCTTCAGTGCACGCAGGAATGAGGCGTTGTCGCTGGTGCCATCACGGAACCGGGTGAGGTCCCCCGCGGCCACGTCAGCGGTAAGGGCCTGGCCGTCGCTGAACTTCACGTCGTCACGCAATTTCAGGGTGAGCTCGGTCCGCGTCTGGTCCCACTCCCACGAAGTCGCCAGGCCGGGCTTGATATTGCCGTCCGGGTCTTCCCGAAGAAGCGTGTCATAGACCGGCTGAAGGTAGGCGACATCGCCCGCCCAGCGGGCTTCCCACGGGGCAAAAGACTTCAGCGCGGCCGCCGACCCGTAACGGAGGGTGGTCTGCTGCTCTGCAGAACCTCCCCCGCTGCCGGCTCCTCCGGTGCAGGCAGAGAGGGCAAGAGCGCATGAAAGCCCCACCCCCACAGCCCAAAGCTTGCTTGTGTTGTGCTTCATTGCACGTCCTTTCGACGTTAAGAAGGTGATCGGTGTGACGCCCGATACATCGACGGTAACACAAAAAGCGGATGATCATCCGGTTTTTGTCGAAAAATTGATATTGTCAGGGGATGAGTACCAAAACGCCCCGGCGCGGGGAGTACGCGAAAACTGCACAACGGCGGCAGCAGATCGTTGACGCCGCATCGGTCATCTTCGCGAAAGTAGGCTTTTTGAACGCTTCCCTGGGCGAGATAGCCTCCCTGGCGGGCATGAGTGTCGCTGGTTTGAACCACCACTTCCCGACCAAAACCTTGTTGTTGGAAGCAGTCTTTGAACAGCGCGATGCTGAAGCGGAAACGTTTTTTGAGGGGGGCAAGGGACTGGCCTTGCTGCAGGGCCTGATCGATGTCGCTGAACGCGACCAAGCCAACCCCTCCGTTACACGCTTCTTCGCGATCATGTCAGCAGAGGCGACGGCAGGCGATCATCCAGCAAATGAATACTTCGGCAGGCGGTATGAGGCGATTCTCAGCCATGTGGAAGGGGCCTTTAGGGATGCGCAGGAGGAAGGCGCACTTCGTCCTGGAATCGAACCAATCGAAGCAGCGCGCGCATATGTAGCGCTGTCAGACGGCCTGCAGGTCCAAGGCCTCTACCAACCCGGCGCCTTCTCACTGCCCCAAATCACGCGAAAACTCCTCGAATCGTTCTTGATTCATCCTCTTTCGCCATGAGTCAAGCCCTTGGTAGCCTTCCCGCACTTGAATGTCCACAGTGCGCAAACGGCTGCTGCTCCCAACCGCCGGCAGATTATTGCGTCTACTTCGACTACACCTCAACCTGACGTCAGAAAGGCCGTAAAAAGCTGTCAGGCTAGGGTCGCCGGAGCACATGCCGGACGCTTACTAGGAACAGCCTTAGATGCCAAGCTGACAGCGGGGTGAAGGCCACGCGCCCTGCTTCGATCATGACGTAGTAGACCACTATCAGCCGGGGAATCCCGCCGCCTCCCCTGACACGAGAACCGAAAGACTGTTAAGTAAACCGCGCCGACTCCCGATCCTGCTGACTTCGGTATCAATGCGACTTTAGATAACGACAAAACCGCCAGGCAGGAGGTGCCATGTCTAGGGGTAAGCGTTCATTTAGGTCCCCCGAACATTGAGATAACCCCCACACGTCATACTGCGATCGGCCGGAGCGGGTCCTATGTCGCTCCCGAAACGATTCGGGGCAGTTCGGCAGGTAGGATGTCCCAAATATAGACAATTGGGGAGATAGTGGATCGATTCCTGGCAGCTGAAACGATAGATAATCTTATGCGCTGTGCATTTTCTCGCGTTCTCGAAGAGGGCACTGCCATTTCGCCTTCCAGGGGGGACGCGCAAGAAGTCTTCGGATTCCTCCTCGAACTCAAGAACCCTCGGGCCCGACTCAGCAGGAGCCAGACACGTCAGCGCGTATTTAGCGCCCTGGGCGAGCTTCTCTGGTACTTGTCAGGATCGGACGACGTTGACCACATCGGCTACTACGTCGACTACTACAAGGGCACGGGTGTTTCAATCGAAGGTCATGTAACGGGCGCCTACGGTCCCCGCCTTTTTGCTTTCGACCATGTCAATCAGCTCAAGAATGTCATAGACACACTGAGGTCTAATAAGGACTCGCGCAATGCGGTGATCCAACTATTTGACCACCAGGATACAGAAAACGCTCCGTGCACGCTCGCGTTGCAGTTCGCGGTCCGTGAAGACAAGTTGATCCTGATGACAAGCATGCGTTCGAATGACGTCTTTTTGGGGCTTCCTCACGATATTTTCGCTTTTACAATGCTTCAAGAAATCGTGGCAAGGTCGATCGATGCCGAAATTGGCAGCTACTTTCATTCAGTAGGCAGTTTGCACCTGTACGGCACAAACCGAAAGTCTGCACAGTCCTATATGGACGAGGGATGGCAGGATGGTGCCGCTATGCCAGCGATGCCTATGGGGGACCCTTGGTCAGAGATCAACAATCTCCTGAGCCTTGAGGAAGCCATTAGAGTTGCTGAACGATTGGATCTGACCAGTCTTGAGCTTCCAAAGGTGAGATACTGGAGGGATCTGGCTCTGCTGCTCTGTACTCGAAAGCTTTTGCTTGAAAAGCGCCTGTCCGACATAATCGGTCTTGCCGATGAGATAGACAGCAAATATTTTCGTGAAATCGTACTAGAGCGCATAGACAAAGAAGAGTGGATTAGGGAAAATCATGGCATTTGTCGGTGAGGCAGCACGACCGCGGTACCAGCGCAGATTTGACGAGCTCGCTGAGCGGATAGGCGATTTTGAGAAGGTAAACGTCCCATTGCCGGGCATCGTAGGCGACGCCGAGCGCGAAGTTCTGATTAATCAACTCATCGACAGCGAACGCAGAAACCACCACTTCGAACGTATGCTGACTCGTTCCCTCCCATCGGATTCGATTGATCCACATCTAACACACTTCGACCCGCTCAAGGCTGCTATCTACCATTGGAACGCGGGAAATCATGATGAAGCTTACTGGTTAGTTTTTCAATTCGTGCATTTTGGAAAACATCCCACCGCCGGATGGCGCTTCGTTCGCGAAGTCTACGGCCGCTTGGACACTCACCCAATTTGGTCTTGGGATGAGATCTCGGCAAACACGCCTGAGTTCCGCCTATGGCTGGGTGAAAGCCAAGCGCAACTCTTGCGGAGAGACCAACCCAGGGGTTTCGGTAACCACCGTAAGTATGCCAGCTTGAGCCACGAAAGTCCGCGTGGAACAGCTTCAGTCTTCGAGAGCTATATCGAGTGGGTGATGGCCTATGGAAGCCACGCCAAACTCTTTGGCGTGTACTCACATCTCCCTTCTCCAGAAGAGAAGTTTGACGCGATCTATAAAGCAATGCGTGTCGTCATGGACTTTGGCCGAATCGCCAGGTTTGACTACTTGATGACTCTGTCGAGATTGAAGTTTCTTGACGTAGCACCGGGATGCGCCTACCTGCAAAATGCTACTGGGCCGCTTCAGGGGGCGCGTTTACTGGTTAGTGGACCGCAGTCCAATACCAGTGCCAGGGACCTAGAGCGCGTCCTGCGGGAATTTTCGTCCGTTGTAGGAGTATCTTTCGACGTGATTGAAGACGCGGTTTGTAACTGGCAGAAGAGCCCCGGAACTTTCAAAAAGTTCGTTTTATAGATCAACTCTTCTTTTTCAGTCGAAGCGTTGCCCCGGCACGCACATATCGCCGCTTCATGTAGTTGCACTCGTGATGTTCGAGTATCCCGGTGTTTTGCAGTTGGCCCACGATTATCCCGGGACTTGTGCCTGCTTCTGAAGCCATTTTGAAGATCGCACGACGCGTCGGTTTCCGGTCCATACTTGGCGGCCGGCTCTCTATCGGCCATAACACATCAGCCGAAAACGTGTTGGCCTGTGACTCTGCCTCACTTGATTCGAACGCCGCAGGGTCACCGTCCACGTGAATGTTCTCATCTTGGTGCAAAAGGAGATGACCGGCCTCATGGAAAAAGGAAAACCAGAATTGATCATCGGCAAGATATCGTCCACTGAGTTGTATGAGCGCAGACCCGTCAGCCAAGATACGGCTCGCGCCACTAGCAGCGCAGCCTTCGGGAGCAGGAACAATAACGCATGAAACGCCGCATTCGCGGGCTATAGAGTTCAAACGCGGAAGGAACTCCTCCGGATCCGCCATTCTGGTCAACTCCCGGATTTTAGGTAGCGCATCCGAAAATGCCCTGGCATCGAATTTGGCGCCTTCAAACCCCTTGTGGGCGAGCTCTCCCGCCCGCAGCCAAGCGGAGACTGCTGGGACCTGGTTGGGAAATGTTGAAGAAGTTCTAAAACGAACACCCTGGAGCTGCACCGCGTAGGCATTCCGCCACGCGTCTAGACTGTCAGTTCCGAAAAAATTCAGGCATGCATCGATTCGGTCCCGCCAATCTTTGGGTACCTCTAGCCAAGCAAGCTTCTTCATTGAGCTCAAGGGAAGGGATTGCGCCCAATGATCCGCCTCGACCGTTGCCTGCATCTCACGGAAGCGTTCTTCCCTCCGTAGCCAGAAGGGAACGCTTCCGCCTAAGCATGTAGACAAAGAATGGGCTATGGACTTCGTAACAGGGCGCGAACCACGAAGTAAATTGTCGAACTCTTCCATGTCTAAGCCACAGGCCTTTGCGACATCCTCGGAGCTTATCTCCTTGGTAGTCAGGAGATCACTAATGGTGTCGCCAGGAGAGCTTGCCCATCGCGGAACAAATTCTTCGGTAGCTGTCATTTCGGAATCTCCTGAAAGTGAGTCAACTGTAGCCTGCTGATTCTGTCCCAAGCGGGTTTTGATGAGGGCCCCCACACAGTTACATGATTTGCTCGTGCCATGACGTAGTGACGGTCTAGAAGGTGGACGGGTATGCAGCTAAGGGTGGATACGCTGAGGTCAATCCCAAGAGGTACGTCGACCAGGTGATCCGCAGCATCAAGGTCGGCCAGACGGACTTGAAGTGAACGCGTCAACTCAACTCCCAACTTTCGAATCGCATACTCAGGCTCTAGACACGTTCGTTGCAGCTCGTTCGTCTCGTAGCTGAGTATCAAATTTTGGCCTTCTGTCATGAGCAACGGGCTTCAACGGAAGCAGACTGATGGATTAACCCTATCCCCAGTGCTGGATGGGAACGCGCAAGTGCAGCACTGTCATGTATGCGTCTTTTTCTGCAGGTGATTTTCCCAGAGGTTCATTCCCCTCGACCTGGAACTCCAAGCCCGATGAAACCGTTGGCGCCTTTGTTAGGGCTATGGGGTGAGCTCGATCGAAGCCAGAGCGGCGATTGTGAGTCGGCGTGAGGAAGCTCGTTCTACCCGTTGCAGGGCGGCTACTTGATGACCCTCGTCGGGCAGGGCAGTTTGTTCATAGGCGCGGAGCTTGTCCCAGCTTAGGCCGCCACTGCCATCCGCTATGTCGGTCGGCCGACGCTGACAGTACGAGACGCTGCGGTCGTTCTTAGTGCCACACAAGTAAGGACGACGGTTTCGTTCTGGAGGTCCCTGACTAGGACGTCATCGACCAAGGCGACGTAGGAGTTGGGTTTGCCGCGCATTGTCTTGAGTTGTCCAGAGTTCTTTGGGCCGGCCGCCCCTTTACTCACCGCATGCGGCTCCTTCGGTGTCCGTTTCTACCCATTCCAAAGCGGCTACGAGATGCCCCCTCGTTCGGGACGAGCAAGCCGTCAAATGCCGATAACAGCGCATCTGTAAAGCTGAATCCACTCTCATCAGGGCATCCAGCCGTGTGAACCGATAGGCCCCGTAGTCGACAGCGTCCAAGCCAACATGCACCAGCCAAAGGACCCGGAGAGCACGGGAGGGATCAGGAACGGACTTATTTAGTGGCGAGTTCAGTTCTGCGGAAGGTGCCGGCGATTGAGAGTTTGCGGCCGTATTCGATGGACCCGTACCGGAAAAGGTGGACGGCCAGGCGCAGGATGGCGATGCCGACGACGAAGAGTTCGACGATGACGATGCCGGCCTCGACCGGGGTGAGGGTACCGAAGGCATTCCTTAGCAGTGCGGTGACCGGGGCTGTGAGCGGGAAGTAGGTGAAGATCTGCACGATGAGTGCTTCAGGATTGGAAATGACCATGCTGAATGTGTAGAAGGGGATGAACATCATGGCCATCAGAGGCCCGAAGATCGTGCCTGCCTCTTTGGCGGTGGGCATGATCGCGCCGATGGCCACGAGGGTGCCGGTGAAGACGGTGAACCCACCGATGAGCAGCAAGGCGCCGGTAATCATGGGCCCGGGTTCGAAGGCCAGGGAGGACAGGTCCAGGTCGGGCAGGGCCAGGCGGTCGCGGAAGAACAGGTAGGCCAGCCCGACCGGGGCGAGGAACACCAGGATCTGCACGAGCCCGACCATGAACAGGGAAATGATCTTCCCGGTGATCAGGGTGGTCGGGTTCAGGGTGGTCAGGATCATCTCCGTGACCCGGTTCTCTTTTTCTTCCAGGGTGGAGTTCAGCATCTGGTTTGAGAGCAGGATCATCGAGATGTAGAAGACGACGAGGAACAGCAGGGGCGGGATCACTCCCCCGACGCCGGCGCCGACTTTGCCGTCCCGGTAGGTCTCGGAGTCGAACTTCACGGCCCCGGTCAGGGCCGCGGTCAGGGCCGGGTTTTTGACCTGGTACTGGGCCGAGGCTTCCAGTAGCTGCTTGGCGACGGCCTCGTATTTGCCGTTCTCGAACATGCCCTTGTCGGCCCCGTAGACCTTGACCGGTTCCTTGGTTGGGTCGGCCGGATAGTCGAAATATGCTTCGGAGCTGCCGTTCTTCACGGCGGCAACGGCCGCGTCCGGGTCGGCTGCCACGGTTCCGCCCGCCGCCTGCGCGCCGGCCTCTGGGATGATGCCGGAGGCGTCCGTGTAGCTGAAGGAGAACTTGGCGTTCTTCTGCGCGGCGGCGCTGTCCTTGGAGCTGGTGTTGGAGGCGAAGACCAGGGCGAAAACGACGATCAGGAGGAGCGGGATCGCCAGGGTCGCGATGGCGAAGCCGCGCTTCTTGATCGTGCGGACGAATTCGAACGCGACGACCGTGCCGAGGTTGTGTCGTGCCAATGCCATCACTGTGCCTCCGCCAGTTCGTGCTGTTCGCCGTAGACCTTGATGAAGATTTCATCCAGGGAGATCCGTGCCGGGGTGAAGGACCGCAGGCCCACACCGGTTTCCACGAGCTCGCGCAGGACCTTTTCCTCGGAGGCGCCCTGCCCTGGCGCCAGTTCGGCCCGCCCGTCGTTGGCGGAGATGATCTCGTACAGGTCCGATTCGGGCAGGACCCCGTCATAGGTGACCCGGTAGACGGTGCCGCCGAACTCCTCCTGGACTTCCTCGACGGTTCCGTAGGCGCGGGAGACCCCGTCCTTGAGCAGGATCACCCGGTCGCAGAGCCGTTCGACCTCTTCCATCTGGTGGGTGACCATGATGACGGTCGCCCCGGCCAGCTTGTGCTCTTCGATGATGTCCATCAGCAGCCGCCGGTTCACCGGGTCAAAACCCTTCGTCGGCTCATCCAGAATCAGCAGTTCCGGGTTGTTCATGATGGTCACCCCGAGCTGGACTTTCTGCTGCTGGCCGCCGGAGAGCTTGTCCAGCCGGGTCTTGGCCTTCTCCGGGATGCCCACCCGCTCCAGGTAGGACTCAGACCAGGACCGGGCCGCGGTCTTGGTCAGGCCTTTGAGCCGGCCGAAGTAGGTCATCACGTCCAGGACGGGTTCCTTCTTGTACAGGCCGCGTTCCTCCGGCAGGTAGCCCAGGCGTGCCCCGTCCCGGGGTTCGAAGACCTTCCCGCCGATGTGCAAGGTCCCGGCGGTGGGCTGGTAGATGCCCAGCAGCGCCCGCAACGTGGTGGTCTTCCCCGACCCGTTGGACCCCAGGAACCCGAAGGTCTCCCCCGCGTTCACGTCGAACGAGAGGTCCCGGATGACCGTGGTGTCCCCGAAGTCCATCCGGAAGTCCTGAATGTGCACAAGCGGCTCCGCCGCGTCCCCCAACGTCATGATTCAAGCCTATCTCCGGCAAGGAATACCGTCGCCGGCCGGCGTACCGTGCAACAGGTGATGGCGCCATCGCCCAGGAACAGCCCGGGGTTGGATCGCTGTCACAGCCGGGGACAATCCTGACGGGAGTCCATTCCTGGCGCTGCCAAGGGTGGTGATCGATGGCTGCCGTGTCCCAGTCCTCGCACCGTCCAGAATTGGGATGGCATGACCGGTCTTTTCGCTTTCCCGGCACCGTCACGACAGGTTCCCCTTTCTTCTTATTGGCCACTGAATTTCAAAAGGCAAGCATGATCGTCGTCTGCCCTCTTAGCCCGGAAGACTATTCCTTACGTGGGTGACGCCGCATAGTCAGCACCCTGATAGTCTTGTTTTATGGCAAAAAAGACAGTCGTGCTGCTGGAAGATGATATTGACGGCTCCGAAGCTCAGGAAACGATATCTTTCGCTCTCGACGGCAGTGAATACGAAATTGATCTCAACGAGGGACACGCCAGTGAGTTGCGTGAAGCCCTGACCCGCTTCACCGCCGCTGGCCGGAAAGTCTCCGGCGGGCGCGGCCGTCCGGCAGCCCGTACCAAGGCCTCCCACGGGGGACCTGACGCGAAAGCGGTACGGATGTGGGCCGCTGACAATGGCATCCAGGTCAACACCCGCGGACGGATCCAAGCGGAAGTAGTAGAGAAGTACGAAGCCGCCCACTAAAAGTGGCACAAACACAAAAGCAGGGCCGGAATTGAGTGCTAAATTCCGGCCCTGCTTTTTATTTCTGCAGCGCACCTATGACCGCGCCCTAGAAATCTATTCAGGAATAGATCCACCTCCGGAAGTCAAACTCGGGAGCACTTTCTTCCGGGACTTCCGTGAGCGATGCGCTACCCCCGTCCGCCAGAACGTAAACCTCGCCGGAATTCTGGGCACCGGGTTTTCAGTCTCGCGCTGAAGCCGCGCACTGCTCCCTGCTTAAGCGCGGTCGTTATCGCCTCGGGCTATGGCAGTGCAGCCCGTTCCTCCGGCGGAAGAGCGCCGTAGGGCAGGGACTCACCGCAACGGGATGAGAGAAATCCATCCTTAGTGACGTTTCAATGAATGAATGGGGCTCGGATCCGCCCGGCCAGCTGTCCCCGATACGGCGTCGCTGGAAATGTCATGCGGGGCACGTAGGGTGTCACCATGGCTACAGAACCGCAGGACTCACCGCTTCGTGCCGGGCTGTCATGAACGGCGCCGAGGAAAACTACGTCGTGGGCCTCGCCGCGGACTGGGCGCGGACCGATCCCTTGGAACAATGGGTCAACGCCGCCCCGGAGGGCGACCCCACGCCCATCGACGAAACCATCCAGGAGTACCTGGGCATCCACAACCCCTTCCCTGACGAGACTCCCGTCGAGGTACTGAGGAACGACAATTCCGGCTGGGACCGCGCCCTTATCGTCGAGCGGGTCGGCGTCGATGAGTGGACGGTGGAGTACGACGACGGCGAGCAGGCATGGCGCAGCCACCAGGAGCTCCGCCCCGCACCAGGACCGACATGATCCTTAGCGCCGGATCCGCCCGATAATCCTCGTCTACAGAAAAGCTTGCGCAGACATGGTAAGCCTGCTTAGCATAATGTCAGTCGAAGGGGATCGACTGTTGGGGAATGGGAAAAAGTGAAGGGCGCGCTCAGCGAACGGGGCGCGCCTTTCCCGTGTAGCGTGCACCTCGCATCCGCGAACGGACGAGCCGGGGTGTAGGCGCCGAGTCCCCGGATCGGTCAAACCATAACGAGGCATCTCGGATTTTGAAATGCTTCCCGGCCCGCGGTACCTGAGATGGTGTGCCCTTGTCATAAGCCGTATCGGCCCCAGCCCCAAGGCATGGCCTGTCCCAGGCACTCCACGACCGGTCGCCGCCAACACGGTCGGCGCCAAAGACACCCAAGACCGTTGCCAGGTCCTGCCGTCCCCGGCCGCCGGCGGCAACCTCCCATCAGTCCGGCGACAGACTCAACGTACTGACAACGCGGTCGATACGTTGGCGGCCGACGCGGCAACGATCCTTGCCGGTTTCCGTGCCGGCGCTGCCTGCCAGCCATGAGGGGAACGGCTAGGGACCGAACCCCTCATCCATGCGATGAGTGGCCAGTTATGGCGGGACTGTCCCCTTCCTCGAGTGCCGTCGCAGTCAAACTCACCCAACTCACAGGACCCGTCGCACAAGGATTCCAGCCGCGGCCAGGCCGAATCCATGCAGTTCTACACCGGGGTATGTTTGCCCGCTGCTTCATCGATCCGGCAAGCAAGCTGCCGGATTATAGCTGCACGCCTCCACGCCAAATTATCCAGAGAACTTTGGACAATTCACCCATCATCCAATGCGGGAGCCCATCCAGCAGCGGGTCGGAGTTGGGGCCGGCGGTGGTCTGGACGCGTTACCGGTCACCTTCGCTGATCGGCAAGTCCGGCTCGGCCCATTCCAGGGCGGCGACGAGATGCCCCTCGCTGGGAAGTGCCCTTTGTTCGGCCGGCGGGAGTTTGTCATAGGTATAGGCGGCCACGGCCATCGGAGAGGTAGAGCGTCCGAGGCTATAGCGGACGCTGCGGTCGTTTTTAGTGCCGCAGATGAGGATGCCAATCGTTTCGTTGTGGTGATCGCGCCGCAGGACGTCATCAACAATCGCGACATAGAAGTTAAGTTTCCCGGCGTATTCGGGCTGGAATTTGCCGGTCTTGAGCTCGATAACGACGTAGCCCGTTAACCGCACTAACTGCGGTACCGACCGCAACCATCGAGCCTGTCAGCGTGCAATCTACAGTGGCGAACCGTAGCAACCGCATACTGCCTCAGCCGCCCACCAATCGTAGTCGAGGCCGGGTCTCACGGATGCCGACTAGCTCACGAACTCGCTCAAGTGGCCAACGGAGCTCATTGGCTAGGTCGACAATCGAAAAGCCGTTTCGCTCAGCCACGCCCATGGCCTCCATCAGCAGGGAAGGTTGTTCTCCCGGAGAATCGGCAGTTGCTGGATCATGGCGTATCCCCAGCCGATTTTGCTCACGAATTTTCTGGTAGGCGCGACGCACTGAAACATCAGCTACGCCTCTCACTTCCTGCATACGACGGACCAGTGACTCCGTAGATACACCCCACTCCAATCCAAGGCGGCCCAAGCGTGCCAGGTTCATCGTGGTTGGCAATAGGGGTTCAATCTCGGACAGCGGTGTCAGAAACTCAGCAGCAAACATGTCTGCCTCACGTTCTTGCCGGGGATCCCCTGGTACGACATCACGGTGTAAGACAAGATGACCGAGCTCGTGAGCACACGTGAAGCGATGCCGATAGACAGACTTGGCTCGCTCAGTTGTCGTGACCACCACGGGACGTTCGAGCGCCGACGTAGAGAATGCATCCACCCTCACGGACGTCTGGCGCCCACCAGCAAACGCAAGACAAGAAACCAAGATCCCGTTGTGCTCCATTGTGAGTGTTAGGTGCGGGAGGGGGCCGGTCCCCAGCTCCCAGTAGTCACGCAGCGCCTGGGCTGCCTCAGCGGGTGTCATTGATGAGGAGCTGTCATCAAGTGAGGGAACATTGGCTTCTGGAAGTAAAACCCGCTTTTCAATTGCCAGGGAAAGCTCCCACAACCACTCGACATAGGTGGCGGCTTTCAACTTCTCAGACGATCGTGTTGCGCGCAAACTTCTGAAATGCGCTTGGGATGCATCAACTTGTCCGATTGGGCGACCAGGTGTGAAGAAGGCCACCGGCACGTTCAATTCCCGGGCCAAGGCAGCAATTACGGTGGGTCCGGGCACCATTACTGCGGCTTCGTACTGGCCTATGGCTGCCCCTGAAACTCCGACAGCTTCTCCTAATGCCTGCTTCGTTAGGCCAGCTAGGCGACGTGCCTGACCCAGCCGAAGCGGTTCGAAATCGTCGTGTACCGCACGGGCTGACATGAGGACGTCATCGGAGAAAAGCTCGAGCTGGCGACCTGAGCTATCCTTCATTTCCAGTCTTCGGTTTCAGGTCGAACTGTTTCCGTGGAGCCTTATCGAATCGTTTGACTTCCGTATGGGGGGCAACACTAGCCGGCTCACGCCTGGCAGTCGACAAAGTATGAATGTCCGTCAGTTTCAAAGTCCCATCAGCATTCAACTGGGCGTCGGCACAAAGTATCTCGTACAGTCCTGCCACATTGCTCGAATAGGCCACCACGGTCACCGGATAGACTTCGCTGTCCCCAGCACTGGCAGCGTCTTCCACCTGTTCAAGGAAGGCACGGTCTGCTCCTGTGAGCTGCAACTGCTCGTCGATGTCCAGTGCCATAACCTCCTGCTGGGCAGCGACTGCCATATTGAAAGCTGCGATGCGCGCGTCAGAAGTGGCAAACTTCTTCAACAGGATGTCGACCCCGTCCTTGTTGGCGTAACGCCAAAAGACAACTGCTCGACCGTTAATGACGGGCAGTTTCCGAACGCCACGTTTGGGCTGGATGAAGGACACCTCCGGGCGCTTGCCTAAGGCCTTGTAGAACAAGTCCTGCGCCGAAAAGTTCACGGGACCGTACACTCTTCGATGCCCAGCGCTGATTTGTGCCTGCGCGTTCATGTGTTCGTCGTGTGCAGTGTTCAGTGCTTCGAGCATAGCCTCCTGCGTGAAGCGGCCGAGGGCACCGAAGCGTTCCAGCCACCACTGCGTTTCATGCGAGTTCTTCACATCTTCTCCTTTTGTCCTTACTCCATAAGATACTCGAACACTTCAGAAAAATGGCAAAAAGCGACACTTTTACGCGTGTCGCCCGCCTTGCTCGCATACGGCAGGAATCGGACCAGCCAGCGTCGCTGTTGACGGCGCCTCAAGCCGGCTTCAGGATTGGCTGGCCGTCAGCCGGTTTACGCTTTCGAAAAGTCCGTTGTATAGTTGGGATGCGGACTCGCCCCACACACGTGGATCGGCGGGTCTAGCTGTTTAAGGGCTAGATGGATTGGGGCCCTCCTTGGCAGTCCCTGGACGAGAGATATTCCGTGTACCAGTTCCAGGCAAATTTCTTGCCCGGATGTTGGTGGAGATGGCAAAAGACTGTGTACGCCACCAGATCCGCCATCTGTACCCATTGGGACCTGCCCGAGTCATGGAACATCGGATCTTCAATGATGTGCCGTGTGTCCAGAGGCAGGGCTCGGTGCGCGTTGTAATACGTTGGGTCAGAGCCGTTGCCATCCATGCTCATGAATGCGTAAGTTCCGTCAGTGGCGTGCTGTTCGTTGAGGCTGGCCAGCAGCTTCTGATACACGTCCTGGCGCTCCCGGTGATACTTGCTCCCTGTTGAGGTCGTCCTTCGGTAGACGGACCCAATCCTTATGTCGTCGCAGTTCGCCAGAGTTGCAAGGCAGTGGATCGCAACTTCGCGGCCCAGGGTCTTCCACTCCGTCTTGTCCGCCGTGGTACTGATTCGGTCACGTCCATTGATGAATTTCGTGGCATGCAGCTCTTGCGATGGCGGCACGGAGTGATTTCGGTACAAGGCCTTGCGCATCTCCAGAATAGCGCGGAGGGCGTAGCGCCAGCGTTCGGGCGAGCATTGAATCCAGCCATAGACGATGAGATTGCTGTCGACGGATCCCGAGTCGTCGACGTAGATGAGGCGCGAAATGGTCATTGGCCCGAGGCCTCCTTGCGGGTTGTCTTGGTGGATTTCTTTGCCAGTCGGTTCTTTCTTTCGCTGGCCGCGTGCTTCTGCAACGATCTTCGCGCGAGGTGTCCGAAGTCCCCAGTGAGGGAGTACCAGTTCCGGACGGTCCATCCTGTTGGGGAGAGGGGCGCCCTAATTTTTTCCACCCGGCGGTGGAGCAGCCCTTCGTCTTCGAGATCCTTCAGCCCCTTCTTGGCTGTTTGTGGTTTCAGCCCATACCACTTCTCAGCATTTTCGTAGGTTAGCCAGACCTCCGGCTTTGCATTGGTTTCTTTCGCCACGACGAGGAGCATAGCCAGGGCTGGCAGGCTGAGGCGCGCAAAGAATTCCTCGGTCCAGAAAGCGTCGGGAAGAACGAAGTAAGCGTTCCAACGGTCAGTTCGGCCCCCCGGGGCGTCGTAGTCCGCTTCGCCGTCTTCGCGTCGTGGGGTTACCCGCAGGAGTCGGTCTTCTCGGCTCCTCGCTATGAGTCCGAGCCCTTCAAGGTCGTTCCAGGCTCGGGACAGGGTTGATGCTGTCCAAGTAAGTCCTTTGGTTGTGGTGAGTGCACGAATCCAGACCCCACCCTGAAGGGGTTCTCGCCGTTCAGACAGCCAGGGCCAGCATGCGAGGAGCAAAATGTATAGGACGAGGGCACGATGCTTGCGTTGGGTCACCATGCGTGCAATGGTCGAAGCGCGCGGCTGGTCTGCGTCTGGCAGCTGTACCAGGACGTGCCGCAGCTGAGTGTATCCGCGTGCTGCGAGACGGAGCATTTCCGTTCGCGTTTCATGGGGCAACGCTCCCTCGTCCTCTTCGTGCATAGAGATGATCATGCCACAAAACGCGAAAACGCATTCCAGAAGTAGCAGGGTACCGATTGCCGTTTCGCATCAGATAATGCGATACGCCTTCGATACGCCAATGCGATGCCCTCTGCGATACCTATGCGATCCACATAGTTAGCGCCGATGCCAGGGTCGTTCAGTTCAATGTTTCGTGAGCGTATCCCCGCTACCCATTTCAAGTTTTTGTCCGTTGCGTTGGCTGACTAGCCCCAAGTGACGCTGAGGAGCGGTCGCCAGGCTCTCCGGGACACTGGCGATGGTAGGGGCATGATCCTCGGTTGGAAGTTGCCCCGCGCCGTCCCATCACGACGCAGGTGCGCGGCAGATCTTTCAGTTACGGGTCTCGGAATCAGCAATGGTGCCCTGTTCGAGCGCCGCAGTGATCGCTTCCGGCGATGGCAGCGCTGCTCGTTCTTCCGGAGGGAGAGAGTCGTAGGTATATGAGCTGACGGCGACGGGCTGCGAGGAGCCGTCCAGTGCGTACCTGACTGTCGGCTCGTGTTTGGAGCCACAAACGAGTATGCCCACGGTGGGAGCCATACCGGGGAACTTCACGAGGTCATCGACCGCTGCGACGTAGAAGTTCAGCTGGCCCAGATGTTCGGGTCTGAACTTGCCGGACTTGAGTTCCACGACAACAAAACGGTTGGTCGGTACATGTACAAGGAGAAGGTCGATGTAGAAGTCCTCACCTTCTACATCGAGGTGGAACTGCCGGCCATAGAAGGCGAACCCTCGGCCGAACTCAGCCAAAGTCTGAGACATCCGCTGAGTCATGGCCTCTTCCATGGCCAGTTCTTCGACTTCCTTGGTCAAACCGAGGAAGTCGAAGACCAAAGGATCCTTGGCTACACTGCGGGCCAAGGCCGCCCCGTCCTCGGACAGGCGTTCTTCAAGGTTGTTTGGTGCAGCACCAGCCCTGCGATGCAGCCCTGTGGTGATCTGGTGCTCAAGGACTTCAAGCCTCCAGTTGTGATCGCCTGCTCGTTCGGCGTACCAATTGCGAATCTCGGGGTCTTTCAGTTTGAGCAGTTCGATGATGTGGCCCCAGGGCAGGGCGCCAACCCGAGCCTTGTCCTCGGGATGGGACAAGTCCCAGGCTGCTGCGAAGGCCCGCATGTAAAAGAGGTTTGAACGGGAGAACCCACGCATGTGCGGAAACGCTGACTTCAAGTCTGTCGCCAATCGCTGCAGTATCTTGCCTCCCCAAGGCTGGGCTGCCTGACGTTCGAGGATCGTGGACCCGATTTCCCAGTACATCTGAACCATCGCACTGCTTGCAGCCTGCTGAGCGCGTAACTGTGCCGAGCTGACGAGTTCCTTGAGGGAAACGAGGATACCGGCATAGCCGTTGGGCAGTTCAGGTTCTATCTGGGGCACGCCCCCACCTTAGTCGTTGGAGCCGACGGGGCCCCTCGGCACGGCCTTCGCCTGAATTGTCCAAAGAACTTTGGACTATTCAGAACCCGATCCAGCGTGGCTCCCCATCCTTGCAGCAAATGGTCCAAAGAACTTTGGACAGTTGGCCGGCAGACAACGGATCACTCGGCTTTGGGGGGAGATGGCAGCCCATCCTAGGCGAGTGTCGGAGTGTCGTACGGCCGGTGGCCTGCCGTTCTGCAAGGCTCAGCTATGGACCGGACCGATTCCCGTCAGGAGTTCTATTCTCCACGCGTTCTACCGGGGGCGGACTTGCCGAGGACCGGCCGCGTGACCAGGACGGCGGATGGCCCCTTACCGTGGCGCGTCACCGGCCTGACCGCGGATGCCAAGGAGATCGACGACTTCCTGCTCACGCTGGCTACTAATGACTGCAGCGCGCAGACCCTTCGTTCCTACGCATTCGACCTACTTCGCTGGTGGAGGTTCCTGGCCGCCGTCGGGATCCGCTGGGACACCGCGACACGCGAGGACGTGCGCGACCTGGTCCTCTGGATGAGGCAGCCACAGCAGCAAGGCAGACGCGCGTACAGTCCCACCTCGATCAACCACATGCTCTCGGTACTTTTTGTGTTCTACGAGCATCACGCCCGGCTAGGGCAGGGGCCGGTTGCGAATCCGGTACCTAGCGCGGCCATGGGAATGCGCCGATACGAACATCACAACCCGCTGGCCCCTTACCAGCCGCAGAAGCGGGGGCCTTACCGGCAGCGCGTCGTCACAGGAACACCCAGGGCGCTCTCCCACGACCTCGTAGACCGGGTCTTCACGGCCCTGACCTCTACCCGGGACAAAGCGTTGGTGGCCATGTACCTGGCCACAGGTGCTCGGGCAAGCGAACTGCTCGGAATGAAGGCCCGGGACGTCGACTGGGGCAATCAGTCAATCGCGGTCGTATCCAAAGGGACTCGCGCGTACCAATGGGTGCCCACGTCCCCGGGCTCATTGACCTGGCTGAGGCTTTACCTTGGCGAGATGCCCTTGAACTCGCCTGAGGATGCCCTGTGGCGTACCCTTCGCCGGCCTTACCGCCCACTGCAATACTCTGCTTTGCGGGCAATGCTGGTGCGAGTAAACAAGGCCTTGGGAACCGGCCTTACGCTGCACGATTTCCGTCATACCTGCGCTTCCCGGCTGGCCAATGACCCGTCCATCCCTCTTACCGACGTGCAGGCCGTTCTAAGGCACAAGCACCTCACCACGACGTCCAAATACATCCATACCAACACCCAGGACATGGTCCAACGCGTCCTGCAGCACCACGATGCGCCTCCGAAGGCAACACCAACACCCGCCTGGGGATACGACCCATCAGACATGGCCGAGCTCTTCGGCACCTTGCCATGACGACCACCGTGACTGTCCCTGAAACCTCGACCTCTTGGGAGTCGCTCTCCGCCCCTGAGGGCGCCCGGTGGAGCCTGAACGAAATTACTGCCCGCTCCACCGAGCTGCTCCCAGGCACCAAGAAAAGACAGGTGGAACGGGCAAAAGGTTTGGCCTACCTTTTGGAATGGCTTAGCACTTTCCCCGGGGATAACTGGCAGCAGCGTTGGATTGCGGCAGGTTGCGACCAGGCTGGCACATCCTGGGGGCAACAGGACCTCATTCCGTACAGGAAGTCGCTGCAGGGCAGTGCTGTGATCGCTCTCGTCGTTCTTGGCGTCGTCCGGCCTTCCATGCTTTGGCTGCGGACCGCCACCCCGCCGCACATGTTCATCACCTACAGAAACGTCGTCGACTCCGAAACGTTTGCCCTGTTGGATGAGAAGCTCAGCACTTTTCACCTGTCGAAAACCTCCAAAATGTTGGCCCTGAACGCGATGACCCTTCTGAGGATCCGTACAGGTGTCCCGTTGCTGAGCGTCACGGCATCACAGTTCCTTTGTGCCGAAGCTGAATGGAAAGCCTTGAGGAGAACCCGGTCGGTCGGAGTGGTCTGGCAAGCCCTCCAGGCTTGCGGGGCTCTATCAGGAGAGCCAGACGACTACCGTGCACTGCAGCTGGGGGGACAGCGCACGGTCCCACAGCTCGTCGACACGTACGGGGTAAGCAATTCGAGGATCCGCACGTTGCTCATCGACTACCTTACGGAGAGAGCTGCCGCTCTCGATTACTCGTCCTTGGCCGGGCTGACCCGCATGCTGGTCCGGAACTTCTGGGCCGACATTGAACGCTATAACCCCGGGCAGAACACCATCAGGCTCCCGCACGACACCGCGACAGCTTGGAAGCAACGCCTTCGGTACCTGTCTGGAGGGCGGGAACGCCGAGACTACTTTGCGCACCTGACCGCGGTGCGGGCGTTCTACACCGACCTTGCCCAGTGGGCAATCACCGAGCCAGAGCGATGGGCGCTGTGGGCCTGTCCGTCGCCGGTTAGCGCGGCCGAAACCAGCAACCTGGCCAAGCAAAAGCACCAACGGCAGTCGCGCATGCATCAGCGCACCCGAACCCTCGCACCCTGGCTCAATGCCCTCGTTTCAGCAGCGGCGAAGGAGCGCGCTGAAACGGCCGCACTTCTCCAAGCAGCATCTCAGGCAGCGGAAGGTGAATTCCTGACCGTTCACGGGACGACTTACCGCCGCGTTGTCCGCGGCCACTACCGGGACAACGGGTGGCCATCGATTGAGAACCTGGAGACGGGTGCTGTCATACGGTTGCACCGCGCGGAAGAAACGGCGTTCTGGAGCTGGGCTATTCTCGAGGTCCTCCGCCTGACAGGACTGCGTGTTGAGGAACTAGTGGAACTGACCCATACCTCCATCCGGCGTTACGATCCGACTGCTGGAGAAGCGACAGTCCTGCTGCACGTCGCTCCCTCGAAAACCGACAGGGAACGTCTCATCCCGGCATCTCCGGAACTGGCCTCAGTCTTGGCCACGATTATTCGCAGGGTAAAGGGACCGGATGACACCCTTCCCCTCGTAAGCCGCTTCGACCCCCTGGAACGCACTTGGGGAGCCAAGCTTCCTCACCTCTTCCAGCTCAGGCTTGGCGGAGTTCCCCGTGTACTTTCAACAGCCGGTGCGCGAAGCCTCCTCGGCGCGTTGGCCGCCAAAGCGGATTGCAAGGACATCGACGGAACACCCCTAACCTTCACCCCTCACGACCTGCGCCGCATCTTCGCAACGGAGACCGTCAACAGCGGTCTGCCTGTCCACATTGCCCAGCACTTGCTCGGCCACCTGAACCTCAACACGACCCAGGGCTACATCGCCGTCTACCCCGAACAGGTCATCAGAAACTACCGCGGCTTCATCGACAACCGGCGAGTCTTCCGCCCCACACAGGAGTACCGGGATCCCACCTCGGAAGAATGGGCGGAATTCGAGAACCACTTCACCCTCCGGAGGGTTGCCCTCGGAACATGCCACCGCCCCTACGGCACGCCCTGCATTCATGAGCATGCGTGTGTGCGCTGTCCCATGCTCCAAGTCGACCCCGCCCAGCTGCCTAGGCTTCACGAGCTAGAGACGAACGCAGTCAGGCGACTTGAAGAGGCCAAGCAAAAGACATGGCTCGGCGAAGTCGCCGCGCTCGAGGAATCATTGCGCCACATCCGGGAGAAACAAGTGCAGGCAACCCAAATCAGCGATCGGGTCAGCAGTGGCGCCGAGCTATACACCGGATACTAAGTCAGGCAGCTAAAGCGAACTGCTCCCGCCGACGTAAACCCTTAGTGCAGTTAAACCGAGACTGCTCGATATGGAAGAAGAGGAGGTCGACGTAGAAATCATCGCCGTCGACGTCGAAGTGGACCTGCCGTCCGACGAAGGCGAAGCCGGGGCCGAGTTCGCGGAGAGTTTCCGTGATCCTGCTCGTGAGGGCGTTTTCGAGGTCGCGTTCGGCAACCTCGCCGGACAGGCCGAGGAATTCGAAATTGTAGGGGTCCTTGGCCACCTGCTGGGCGAGCTCGGAATCCGGGGACACCAAGTGCTGCCCGAAGTTAGACGGCGCCGTCCCCGTGCGTTCCCGGGTCTTGTTCATGATCATGTTCATGAGCACGTCCCGCGTCCACCCGTACTGAACGGCAGCACCGGCATACCAGTCCCGTGCTTCCGGGGCGAGGCGCTTGTCCAGGATGATGCGGATGTGACCCCACGGCAAATGTCCCACAGGCTGTGGGACATTTGGATCGAAGCCCGGCCACGCCTCGGCGAAGCTGCGCATGTACTGCAGATTCGACCGCGACAGGCCCGTCATCTCGGGAAACTCGGCACGAAGGTCGTCGGCCAGCCGCCCGATGACCCCGCTCCCCCACCCCTCGGTCTCCTGGCGTTCGAGAATGGTTTTGCCGATAACCCAGTTCAAAGCGATGGCCTGGGTATTGACGGCGCGCAGCGCCTTGGCGCGGGCAGCCCTGACCTGGGTCTTGAGCTCGTTGAGGAGGGCGGCATATCCGGATGGGAGGGCGAGGTCACGGGCGTCAGACATGCGTTCGATCCTACCGACCAGCATCCACACACCCTTCCGTCCCTGCGTCCCCCGCGGAGATCCACCCTGCAAGGTATCGTCCCTGCAAGTCTCGGCTCTGTCTGTGTTGGCGTGCGTTCGCCGGCTACGTTGAAGAGCAGAACCAGTGGCGGTGACGGAGACTCAAACGGTGCAGCATGCGCGGCGCTCTGCACCGTCCTCGGAGTGGGTGGAATGTACCGGTGGGGCGGGTAAAGGTACGTCCTCTGGGTGTGGCTGCATGGCCAATCCATCAACTACAACCACGGCAAGCTGGCACCGGAGAAGAAGTCGCGGACCGAGAGGGGAGCCGGTCTACACCCACTGATGCGTACGGCTCCGTACGCCAGTCGGCTTCCCAAGCGACAGCACTTACTAGGTGTTTTTATGCGGTCTTTTAGTTTGTAATGAGCAGATAAAAGGTATGCGGGGAGTATCGAAGGAAGGACGGCGTGAGCATTTCCATAGACGTCGGGACGGCCCACAGCGGCACGACCCGGCTGGGTATCCGGGAGATCGTCCGGCAACTGAACAGCGGTTTGGGCGCCACGTTGGTCGCAGCCTTGGCCGGCGGCAAGGACTCCAAAATCAGCTACCGCTGGGCTCGCATGGATGGGCCTGAGCCGCGGCCCGAGGCGCAGGCCCGGTTGCAGCTGGCCCACCGCGCATGGACGGCTGTCTCAAGCGTGGAAGGCGAACACGTCACCAGGCTGTGGTTTGTCGGCGCTAACCCCTGGCTGGATGAGGTCTCCCCCATCGAGGCCATCAAAGACATGCGGGCCAAAGAAGTCATGGCGGCCACGACAGCTATGACTGAGGACAGGTTCCCCGGTTGACGCGAGTCTGCGCGGCCGGCGGCGCCAGATTAATAACCGACAGACCCGGACCTGACTCCCCCGCCTCCTGGTAGCGGAGGTCCTTTTGGCCTCTGCTTGCCGGCCAAGGAGTCGCCCTGGTCTTGGGGCTGCGCCTCCCTGACCGGGGCGAACCGTAATCGCCCGAGCGCTTCTTTAGCGGCTCATTCCCTTTTGAAGGAGTTTCGTCTGTCCGGTGGTTCCGCGTGCCTTGCGGGCTTTCGGGTTCCGTCCGGGTGCCTTGGCGACGGCGGCCGTGGGTGGGGTGGCTTGGTCCTGGTCTGCGCTAAGACGGGCCTGTACGGCTTCGCGGTCGGCGACACCGTCCAGGCTTGCTGCAAGCTCTTGACGCCGTTCGGCTGAGTCGTATTCGGAGGCGGCCTCTTCCCGCAGCGTCTCGGGATGGCGATTCTCTTCCGCGACGCCGTGTGCGCGGTCCCTGTCTTCCCTGTCGGCTTCGGCCAGGAGGGCCATGGCTTGGGCGGTCCCGTCCCGGCCGGCGGTGCGTTCCTGTTCGGCCTGTTCGCGGTTTTGTTCGGCCCTTGCCAGGGCATCGGTGACGGATGCTTCGTCGGCCCCCAGGTGCTCCAGGTCCAGGCCGTAGCGGCGCTGCACCTGGTCGCGGATGACCTCGGCCGCGTCGCGGGCTGCCGGGTCGTGGTCCTTCCACGCTGTTGCGGTTTCGTGCACGCGTTCGATGTCGCGGCCGCTGGCGGTATCCCACCAGCGGTTGTCCATGACCGGGGCGAGTTGGGCGCGCGCCGCGGCCCGCTCCGCGTCGAAGCGGGCCTGCAGTTCCCGGGCCTGTTGTTCTTCGGCCGCTTGGGCGCGGCGCAGCTCCTGTTCGCGTGTCCTGGCCAGCTGCTCACCGAGCCGTCCGGCGACGGTCAGTCCGACGCGGGACATTGACTCGATGGCTTCCTCGATGCCGTCAGATTCACTCATGGTTCCCCCTCCTGGTGTTTATCTTTCAATGTCCGGGCGGGTGGTCCCGCCACGGGTAGTCGCGTGGGTGCGTGCCTGCTCGTACTGTGGTGGCAGTACTGATCCGGCGAAGCGTGCCTGGGTCTGGCCGGTGGTGCTCGTGCGAACAGCCTCCGCTGCTTCGCTATCAACGACCGGTGACGTCGCGGGGGCGGGTGAAGGAGCACTCGGCAGCGCTGCGGCGACCTGGCTCAGGTGGTGCTTCACCATGTGACTGATTTGGCGTGCCCTGCGCAGGTCGTTGGATGCTTTATGCATGTCGTGGACGGCTTTGGCGACGTTGAGCAGCTGGCGCAGCATGATGGCCTGGGCCGCTGTTCCCGCCCCGCCCATGGTCGCGGCCATGAGCATCAGCGAGGCGCCCCGGGCCGACGGGCCGGCACTGCGGATCGGCCGGGCCGGGTAGCGGCGCAGCTGCGCTGTCTTGGAGAGTTCATCTGCTGCGGCTGCCAGGGGTCCAGGGGTTGGTTCCGTGGCCGTCGACCAGGCAGCGAACGCGCCGGAGGTTTCGCGGGCCACCTGCGCCCAGGTGGCGTGGTCATCCAGCGGAACGGACCGCAGGGTCTCGCGCAGCCGCGCGACTTCATCGCTGTAGTGCTCCCACATCTGCGGGTCCGGTTCATGGGCTTCACGGCCGATGGTGACCGGGCGCCGGCCGCGGGCTGCTGCCTGCCATTCGGCAACGGCTTCGGTCGCCGCTTGCGGGGTGTCGTTCCACTCGGCACGGAGCTTGGGCAGGGCCAGGTCTTTGGCGAGGTGGCCGCCGCCGAACCAGACCGGTCGGCCACCCTTGGGGGCTCGTTCGGCGACGCTGTAGCCGACGACGACGTCATCGCGTCCGGACGAGTACCGTGGCCGCACCAGCGCCCCGGTGCGACGAATCCGGCGGATGAATTCGGCTTCATCGGCGGCTGCGGTCGCGCAGGCGCGGACCTTCCGTTCCAGGGACCGGCGTTCCGGTTCGGGCGCGCCGCGGCGTGCGGATGCTTCGCGTTCCCCTGGGCGCAGCCCTCGGGTGGAATGGGTCGGTGAGAGTTCTTCCAGGCCGTACTTTTTCTCCAGCTCCCGGGCCGCGTGTTGCGCGCGGGGGAAGTCGCGCCAGCTGCTCCATTTAGTGCCGTCCTCGCGGACCATGGACGCGGCAATATGGATGTGGTCGTTCCCGGCTTTGCTGTGTCCGTGACGGATCGCGACCCATTGTGCCGGAGCGCGGCCGCTGGCCTCGGTGAAACCCATCTCATCCATGAAGTCCTGGGCGATAGCCGCCCACTTATCGTCGGTGAGATCGCCTTCTTCGGCACGCAGCGACAGGGAGCAATGCCAGACATGGCCGCCGGGAATCTCCACTCCCAGAACGCTCCGGGCGCGGTCAAGCTCCTTGGCAATCGCTCCGGCCGCGTCGGCGTTGAGTTCATCATCGTTGTGCCAGGCCATGATCGACGGGGAGCCCGCGACCAGGTGCGGGTCGCTGTGCTCGTTCGCCCTTCCCGGGCCGGCAAGGTAAGCAATCAACCCATGCATGCGGGTGCCCTTGGTGATGTTCGGAATCATCAGCGCACCATCGCATCCAGCATCGTATTGATCCGGTCAGCGACCGCCCTCACACGGGTCAGCACGGTCCTGGCAGCTTCCGGGAACTCGTCCGTGGCATTTGCGTGCCGGGCCAGCTGGTTGACGTTGTTCGACAGGGCAGCAAGGTAACGACGCGCGGCAATGAACTCCACTGCCATCGCCCGCCGTTCAGCCAGCGATTCAGAGTTCTCCGCGTACAGGGCGGCGCTGACCAAAATCTCCGACGGGCTCCGCCCGGTCCGTTCCTCCAGGACCTTCAACTTCGCGCGTTCAAACTCCGACATCGACACCCGAACGTACTGGGTCTCACCATCAATGTTGGCACGGCGGCGACGGGCGAACCGGCGGGACGGCCTCGGCTCTTCAGTCATCCCGACCCCCTCCCCATGCCCAGCGCAGCGCCCCGGAATCTCCGGGCCGACACCACCCAGTGTCGCCGATCAACGACCGCGGGCCGTGGATCGACACGCTGGTTATGGCACATAACCACATAGCTTGCTCCGGCAAACTGCCAGCACAGGAATCTAGAGCGTCCGGGTGTGGCCGGGTACTGCCCTGGACGACGCTGCGCGTCTGATCTGCTCAGCAACGACTGCGTCGTTCCGTTTCGGCTGGGTGAGGCTACTGCCCGGTCCTTCCTTGGCAAGTCTGCGCGGCCGGCTTTCGCGGCATATCCTCGCTGCGCTCCGGTATTCCACGGTCCGGCCACTCCGACTGGCCAATTCCCTCACCGGCCAAGTTTCGGCAAGCGTGCCGAAAGGAACGCGGCATAGGGTTAGCGAAAGGTACAGTTTTGGCTCTCATCTCACCTCCCACAGTGGCCAGGCAATACGGAGTCTCCCCGACGCAGCTGCGTCGGTGGCGACGGCAAGGTATCGGCCCGGACTATTTCCAGTTCACGACACGGACCATCAGCTACTGCGATGACTATCTGCGGGACTGGTTCAACGACCCCGGCAACGCGGGCCTGCTGGCCGGCGCACGCGCAGGATCGCCGGAATCGCGCGCCCCGACAGTCGCGTCAACGTCCCGTCCCTGCGGGCGTGATCGTTAGGCTGGATCCCATGGCTACCCTCGACATCGAACAGACACGCAACCAGGCCCGCGCGCTGCTGGACTCCCGCATCGAATCCGTCACTGCCCTCGTCAAGAGCCGCCAGCGGATCAACGACCTGCGGGACCAGCTGGTCGCCGCCGAACGCGACGACAAGCGCGCCTACGTCCAAGCCACGCGGGACGGATGGAGCGCAGACGAACTCAAAAAACTGGGCCTCGAACCCTCGGCGGTAAAACGCCGTCGCGCGGCAAAGCGCTCCACCGGCCCGGACCAGGAAACCGGCCAAGAGGCGCTTACCTCCCTCAGCGAACAGTAACCAGGGCAACCGACACCGCGTCGCACACACGCAACGCCGGCAAAAACGCCACCCAGTAGCTGCACACAAGGGAGGACCGACGTAATGTCGGTCCTCCCTTGTACGTGTGGCACGAGCGGGACAAGAAACGCTATGCACCGCCCCGGCACGTGCACGGACCGGCCGCTTCGCAAAGGGGACCCCACAAAACCGATTTCCTTCGGCAGCGCGGGCCCGTATCCCGGGCCGCGGCGGGCAGGGAGCCGGAGCGCAGGAACCACAGTCTGAACGGCTTCCAGTGGCACAAGAGGACTCCCCGGAGCCGGGACAGGGCAGAGACAATCACAAGCAGCCGGACGGCACCCAAGCAACACCCGCTGCCAGCAGATCATTATGATCCAAGCGGGGGGCACAAAGCTCACCCGGAAGTACTCCAAGGCCATCTCGAGGCGGCCTCGAAAATACCGGATCCAGTCACCCGGAAAAGGTGACGGAAGGTGGCCGCGTATTCCCGGTTCCGGCGGTAGTCTTCAGCGAGGCATCGCCTTTGCTGACCAGGCCCGCGGCGATCCGCTCGGCCGCCCTCGCGTACGCGGCGTCAATGTACGCAATCAGGTCGTCTTCGCGGACCCGCCAGACATCCCCGGCCGCCGTTACTGGGCGGTCCGCAGCCCGCCGGCGCGCACCAGCGCGTAGACGAGACGCTTGCCCGGATTCAGGACCTGCTCTACCTGATCCAGCGTCAGCATCCGCGGGCAGTCCCTGGCTTCATGCGCGGCGTCACCGGTCGCGTTAATGGATAGGCGTGGCTATCGGTTAGGCGTCCTCGCGCCGGTGCTGCAGTTCGTCCATCGTTCGCTGGCCGCGGCGCAGCCCGCCGGCCTTCACCGGAGGCCACGGCTTACCACCGTTGTACTTGCGCTGGCGGCGCTTCACCTCACGCATCGTTGCATAGACGATGAAGTCCGAGACGCTCGCGTCGCCTTCCGCTTCGCCGGTTTCCTGGAACGCGGCCCTGACCTGATCGGCCTGGTCCTCGGTGAAGTACGGGGTGAAAGCCGGGACCTTTTTGGGCTTAGGCACGTGGCTCCCCTGCGCGCGGCGACTGCTCCCCCGACTGCTCTGTGGATTGCTCGGGGGTGATGCGTTGCAGCAGGGCGTCGTGGGCTTCCTGAAGTGCGGCTGCCCGGGCTTCAGCGGCCGCGGTCCGGGTCGCTGCCGTCGCGGCCGCGGCCGTTGCTTCCTGCCCGGCTGCCCGGGCCTGCTCGAGCTGCTCGGCGGTGGCGGCCAGCCGGCGTTCCAGGTCCTCGACCCGGCCCGTGAGTGCCGCGACGGCGGACTCTTTCTCCGTGGTGACGGTGTCGAGGTCAGCGACGAGCTCGGCGACCTCTTCGGTCAGCTCTTTTTTCTCACGAGCCCATTGCTGTTCGGCAGCGGCGTGCCGCTCCTGCGCTGCGGAGGACGCTTCAGCCCAGACCGCCCCGGCCAGGCGTGCGGCCTGCTCGAGGATGGCCGGTGGGGTCGCCGCGACCTGGCCACCGGCGGCCTGCTTCTCCTCGGTCCACTCCTTCAAATAGCGGGTGGCGTCGGCGTTACTGACCCCGGCGGCCGCGCGGACCGTGGACACGGTAGGGCGGCGCTCAGCGCTGATCTGCTCGGCGGCGGCAAAAACCCGGTCTTTAGCACTCGAAGGCACGGCGACATCCTTAAAAAGTAGTAGGAGTAGTAGTAAAACTACTACGCCTACTACGCGGAGCGCAAGATCGTTTTGGGCCCGCGGTGGTGACTGGCGGACGCCCGCGTTTTTGCCGAAGCGGGAGTCGTCGTCGGCGTTAGTCTGCGGCTTCGGCGGCAGCGGCTTCCTGCTGGGCTTTGAGCCGGTCCCGCCACCCGATGCGCGGTGTCTCCTGGTGTGCCGGCTGGTCATCGCGCGTCTGTTCTTTATCCTGGAGTCGGGGTTCCTGGGCCGTGGGTGGCAGCTTGCTTCCTGTAGCCGTGGCAGCTGAATAGCGGAGGGAGATTCCGATTTCGTCGATGTCGAATTCGATGGTGGTGCGCTTTTCGCCCGTTTTTGTTTCGTAGGTGCGGGGCTTGAGCCGCCCCGTGGCGACGACCCGGCTGCCTTTGGTCAGGGACGCGGCGACGTGTTCGGCTGCTTCCCGCCAGACGGTGGAGCGGAGGAACAGCGTGTCGCCGTCCTTCCATTCCTTGCTTTCGGCATCGAACGTTCTGGGGGTGGAAGCGATGGTGAAGTTCGCGACCGCGGCCCCGCCTGCCTGGCGCAGTTCGGGGTCGCTGGTGAGGTTGCCGATCACGGTGGTGGTGGTTTCGCCTGACATGGTTTCGTATCCCTTTTCTGCTGGTTTCGTATGGCGGGTACGGGTCCCGGCACCCCCGGCGGGTGGGGGTGCCGGGTGAGGGTTAAGAGCGGGTTGGATCGGCCTCTGCCATGAGGTCTTCCATTTCAAGGATGTGGCTGCGGCGGAGGATGCGGTCGTCGTAGATTTCGGTGAGCATCGCCCGGTTGGGCATCTCGTAGGACAGCTCGTCGGGGGTGTCGCCGGGCAGTGTGGTCCGGGCGTCGTAGAAGCGTTGTTCCGCTCCCCCGTCGGGTTCCTCCAGAAAGGCCAGCGCGTAGGCGGCGCCGAGGAGTTCGGGGTCCTGTCGGTACTCGTGCTGGACGTCGTGGCGGTCGAAGATCGCGGTGATGGTGTCGGTGCTGATGCTCATGCGGTGGCCCCTTCCCGGGCGTGGTGGTGTTTCATGGCGGCGGTGACGAGTTTGTCGCGGCGCAGGCCGGACCAGTGGTCCTGGTCATCGGTGTTGTTCACGACGACGGGCGCCTGGGAGTAGCCGAGTTCGGCGGTGATGTATTCCAGCGCTGCCGGCACTTCGGTGATGTCAACGGCCGTGTAGGTGATGCCCTTGGAGTCGAAGTAGTCCTTCGTCTTCTCACAGTTGCTGCAGTCGGGCTTGGTGTAGACCGTGTAAGCGGCCGGTGTTGCAGTCATTTTCAGCACCTGGTTTCGTATCAAAAGAGTTTCGTTCGTCGGGCTGACTTGCTGCTTCAATTCTACCAATCATTCAACTGAATGAAAAGCCATTTGGCCGCTTGTTCTAGGGATTTTTTGCATTCGTTTCTGCCGTTTTTGGGTGCTTCGGGGCTGCAAAGGATCCCCTGGTACCAGCGGGGACTGACGGTTGTTGGCACCGCCGGCGACTGCGGTCATTTCCGCAGGTTCCCGCCCGCGGCAGCCCTTGTGCCTGCATCCCGGACCCCTTAGGCGGGGTTGGATGGGCTGCGGGCAATTGGCTTCCCCGATGAACAGATGTGGTCCCTGCCTGAAGAATCCCATGCCCCTTGGGAAGGTGGCGCGGGTCGCGGAGGTCCTGGTCCATGGGAAAGGTGGGGCGTTCTGTAAGCGCAGCACCCGCTGGGCTCGGGAAGACAGTCTGCGCTTTAACCCAAAAAGGAACCGGCGTCGGCCGGCTCCTTTCTGGTTTCTCTGCAAGAAATCTACGGTCAGTCTAGCTGAAATGTTGGCCGTTTTTGCCAGCGTCTTTGCTGTAGCGCGACTCTTGTCTTGGATTCTGGATGGTGCGATTACGGCGGTCCGCCGCTGGTGAATGGATGCTGTGGTTCTCCCTGGACGGCGGACCACCCTACTTCTGAAAGGTTCCGTCCCTGCCTGTGGTGATTGGCTGGGGCCTTGCCGGGCGGCGTTCCGCCCGGCAAGGGGTCTTTATGCCGCTGTTTCGTCCTCGACCGGTTTGCCGCTGTCGATGATGATCTGCTCAGTCTCCGATGCGGTGTAGCTTCTCCGGACTAGCGCAGTCAACGGTCATCGCCCTTTCGTCGTTGGTCTGCGTCCGTCCCCTCTGGAAGGGAGTACAGCGCAGCTATGACTTCCTCGATTAGGGGGCGCCAATTTCTAGGATGCGGATGACTGGGTGGTTCAACCGAGTTGATAGCGGCGTGGACCTCGCGGTGAAAGGTGTGGGCAGACTCGTAGGCATCCGGCACGCGGAGAAACCAACGATAGCCTCTAGGCCTCGCGGGGATCCCAGCATCAGCTAAATATGCATCTACGGAGTCATCCACGATTTGGCGGTCGGTTTCGGTAAACGGCTCATCGAAGTGATCAGTGGCGTCACCTCGGGCCCGCGTCGTTGAAACAGTGCGACTCGCGTCCGAGTTCGGATACCGACGCAGATTTTGTGGTCCGGCGGCCCAAGCGATCAGGGCGTCCCAACCCGTCTCGTCCAACTCGGCCCAACGGTCAGATGGCTCAGCTATCGCGACGCTCTCCCACATGGACTCCTCCTGTTGTTAGATCCGCTCTCCCACATGGACTCCTCCTGTTGTTAGATCTCTGGGGTTATACATCAACTTCCTTTGACGTATAACCCCAGACTCGCATCTATTAGAAGTAGCAGTTCTGCGTCCCTGGGCAGTTAAAGGAAAGCGTCGCAAGATTGGCGGCCCTGTACGTAGGGTAACCGGTTGGCGTGAACAAAGTTTGGAAGGCTCCGTGGTAGTAGTTGCTGTTGCTCAAGTAATTTCCGTATACGGTGCTGTAGTCATAGCGCCAAGTCGGTGAATACGTCGTTAGCGTTACGTTAGGCAATCCATGATTTCCACATACGATAGGAAATGCCGTGTTTTCGATGCATTGCACTTGGGTGGATGAGAAATATAGCTGCGGCCCGTTGTCCCAAATGCCGACCGCCCTCCATTGGGCCGAACGACCGTTCAAATTCGTCCTGAGGATTGCGTCGTAGTTGCCTATAACTCCATACTCATTGCCATAGGCCGCATTACCTTTAGTCTCGGATATATAACTGCTGATATTTCGATGGCAGATAGTGCCAAACTCGCACCAACTATCGTAATCGTCTGCCGCCAGAAGGGAGACGCTGCCGGACGCGGGCCGGTTTGCATAGTAGTCGGTTGACTTCATCGCTATAAACTTCTCCGAGTGCTGCCCCGCGGCATCCTTGTTGATGGTGAGGCCCTCGGCATTGCAGACCCACTGCTGAAGCTTCATCTGAAGGGCCATGTCGACGCAGGGCTGAAGACCTGGCCGCACGCGTTCCCCAGCGGAAGACTTCCCGTTGCCTGGACTGTCTGACTCGCCCGCAGCAATGGAAGGTACGGTTATTTGGAGTGAAAGAACTAAAGCGAGGCCGACACTTAGCAAAGATTTGGTTATTAATCTGGTGCGATTTAGCATGATTTCCCCTAAAGCAGATTCCCAAACAGTCAGGACCGCGCCGAAGGCAGCGGCCCGCCCTTTCGTTAGATAACGGCTGGGCTTACTGGATCCGCAAACATGCTTTCATACTGTTCTCGCGTAGCCCCCCAGCGCAGCGCGAAATGGTGCTCCTAAACTAAACCCGCACCCCAGAAGTGCCAACTGATTTTAGAGATACATCCGAGCTGAAATTGCAATTACTTGCCTCTACGCGCGTGAAACGCGAGGCATTCCAAGCGACACCTGCCTCACCATCTGGCCCAGCTTCTCACGGGCCGCATTCACACTGATCTCTATCCCTTCGAGTTCGCCGAGCCATCCGCGCTGCTCGGCTTCGATCTTCCTGCTCTCGAGGGCTTCGATTATGTCTTCCAGGCGAGAGCGTTGTGATGGGTCGGGGCGCAGCACCGGGCAACGGATGCAAGCGTGTTCATGGATGCAGGGGGTCCCGTAGGCTCGTGCGCAGCTACCCAGCTCGACCTTTCTCTTTTTGAAGTGTTCGTGGAACTCGCTTATCTCTGCTTCCGTCGGTTCGAGATAATCGTCGGCTGGCCGCAGGGACCTGCGCCTGTTGAGGAAACTGCGGAAGTTACGGAGGGTTTCCTCGTCGTGGATGGCTGCGTACCCCTGGGTTGTGGAGATGTTTTGATGGCCCATGAGCTTGGCGAGGATGTGGATGGGCAGCCCTGCAGATAAAGCCGACGTGGCGAAGAGCCTTCGAAAATCGTGTGGCGTGAATTTGTAGTCGTTCCCGTTCTCGTCTTTGAGGCCGGCCCTGCTAATCGCGTCCTTGATGGCGATCCTGACCCAGGCGGGTGACATCGTTCGGCGTTCGCTTCCGGTGTGTAACTGGAACAGGTGCGGTAGGGGCGGGCTGTAGACACGCTCTGCGTCGTCGTAGCGGACTGCCAGGGGAACGCGTCCGTCAGCGGTGGCAATCCGCCTCTTCACGAGTGCGAAGACATGGGCGAGTTCGGGAGAGATGAGGAGTATCCGTTCCCTGTCGGTCTTGGAGGGGACGATCTGAAGAAGTGGAAGCGCCTCCCCGGTTTCGGGAAGTCGGTAAATGGAGAACGCATGAGTGGTGATCTCGACCAGTTCCTCGATCCTTACTCCTGTCTCGTTCAGTGTATTAATCAGAGCCCAACTCCAGAAGCAGTTGTCCTCGAGTTGAGTCAGGTCAAAGCGGCGTTCATAGCGGCCGCCAATGACCCAGACGCGGCCTGAACCTCGCGGTGCATTAATCGTTCGCCGCCTCAGCTCGATGCGGCGGTAGGTGATTCCTTGATGTTCAAACTCCTCTCCTTGATCAACGGCTGTTCCTGCGGCTAATAGTGCTTGAGCATCCTTGAGTTCCTGGGCGGCGCTGGTCAGCAACTTCGGCAGAATCGGGCTCAAGTCCCGGATTCTTTGATGGATTCGGGCTTGGGTCCGACGCTTATGTTTAGTGGCCCCGGAGGTATCTTCCCGCGTCAGGAATGAAGGGGCGGCCCATTGGGCCCAGTAGGCGTCATCGGTGGCCCAGGATGCGATGTCCAGGTAAAGGCCCCTGACGATAAACAGCGTGCGGTGCTTGGTCGAGATGGATCCGTGCGTGAATCGGCTGAGCCACGCTCGGCCTTCTTCGAAGCTGATACGCAGGCTGTTAGCTTGGGGGTTGTGAGCTTCAATATCGAGCCAGAAGTTCTTGACGAGTTCGTAGACCATCCAGCGAAGGGTGGAGTAGTCCACCGAGGGTTCTCGAATTTGGAGGTAGCGCACCAGCATGTCCCTTACCGGTTGGTTTCGGATGCCGTAGGAGTCGACCATTTCGGACACGGAGGGCCGTCGGCCGGCGACTGCCTGCAATAGTCCTGGTGTGGTGGAGCCAAAGATCCCGAGATCTTTCAGCGCGGCCCAGGCATAGGTGAGCCCGTCCGGTGTCTTGCCCCGCCCGATCTGGTAATCCCGGAATCCCAGCAGATGTTCTGGTCGTAGCTCCTGCAAGTGCGCGCCGGTGTGGGCCAGTACTTTCGTCATGACCGTGAGGCCGTTTTCGATGTTTGAAGGTCTCACCTGCAGCCCTAGCCCATGTTCGGTCATCTGAGTGAAGAAGTCCGGGTGCCTGTTCAAGCGAATTCGGTGAAGCCTTGGTGATCCTTCTCGAAGCCAGGTGTAACTGGGGCGGATCGCGTCCAGCGCTATGAGGTCTGCGATTCCGTTCGCGGATTCGAAGGCTGCCCGGTTAAGATAGATCCCTTTCCAGGGGCTGCCGAGCCGGTCTTTCCAGTCACGGCCAGGGTCTTGGCAGCCAGCGTTTTGCCACCGTTGCTGCCATGTTTGCCCCTCGAATTCAGTCAACGCTTTCAGAATGACCCTGACGCCCCGGACAGTAACCGCATCGGCGCCGGTGAGGCTTTTGGCGCGTTCAATCAGCTCGTCCTGGGCTATCGAGGAGAGGCGTGGCATACAGTCTTGCGGGTCGACTTCCGGCGTTGGAGGTGCGATGGGAACAGGCGAGGAGGGGACGTAATCGCGAACTATTGCCACTGGCTGCCTCCAAAAAGTTCGGTCATGTCTGCAGCCGAGTACGGCGATGGACGATCAGGAGGGGCCCCGGGACTCCTCTTCGCTGCCGCTCGCGAGATGAAATGCTGATTCACCCGTTCGATGACTTCGTCCTCGCGGAGCCGCAAGTAGTTCTCGGTTGTGGTGATGTGGACGTGTCCGAGAACCGCCTGGATATCCGTGAGGGAGACGTTCGGATCTCGTGCCATGCGGATGGCGGCTGTGTGGCGGAAGTCGTGGAGGGTCCAGTTAGCACCCAGAACAGTATTCACACGCCGAAGAATGCCTCTGGCGGCTTCGTAGTTCAGCGGCCGGTAGGGCTTTCGTAAAGTCCACCAGGCGGCGGACCCTGCCTGGATGAGATCTTCGGGCAACGAGTCCTGGTAAAGCCGAAACCACGTGAAGGCCTCGTTAGACGCGGGGATCCGCTGGACCGCCCCGGAACCCTTGCGCACGACGGAGATGCATTGTTGCCCCACATCGACCATGCCGTTGGTTAGTCCGACAAGCTCCGAGGGTCTGGCGGCGCTAGAGACGTAGAAGGCGACCAAGGCTCTGTCCCTGTCCGTGCCGAGCCTGGTGAACAGGTCCTCGAAGGCCTGATCAGGAATGGAGCGGGGCGCCTGGACGGGAACTTTTTGGCGGTAGTCAGCTCGAGGTCCTTGTCGGTATTCCTCTTCTGGGTTGTGGTGCGCCCCAAAACGACCGTAATGTCCCGCCCGCTCCGGCACTGGATTCCGCAATGGCCCGGTCAATGCTCTTCGGTGGAAGTCATAGAACGCGAAGAGCACTGACAGGTTGTGATTGATAGTTCGTGGCGAGTATTGGGCGCTCAAATAGGGCTTGCCCGACACTTCGTTAATAGCCGGCACCGGCCGCCGTGGCCGCGCCGGCTTCTTCGTCGATGCCCGAAGCATTGTCACGAATTCCCGTATGTCATCGCGGGTCACGCGGTTCCATTCCTTGCCGGAACCCCATAAAAAGCGGAACCACCTTAAAAGGTCCCGCGCATAAGACTCAACACTCGACGAGCTCATCCCCCGCGCCCAGAAGTCCTGCAAATACCGCTCCACACTGGGCACGCGCGCATCATCACGGTCCAACATTTCCCAATACGGAGATACTGGCAAGGCTCTAACCCTGCCAACGGATGGGAGGTCACCCACGATGCCCTGATTCTGAATACCCATACTGCAGCCTCCGTTGGCTCAGTCGTCCGAGGCCAGCAACCTCAGGGTCTGACAGATCCTTACTTCACAAGGATCATGCTGCCGCGGAGCACTGACATTTCATTACCTCCGGGCTGCAGTGTCTTAGTCCCCGTGATCCGTTTGCCTACGCCAGGGAGGAGACGCCTGCCTTAGTCCGGTCAACATATCCCCAAACAACCAGTTGGTTCAGGTAGTCCCGGTGGGTTTGGGACGGTGAGCGCCACGAGTCCTTTTGGATGGTCTTTTCATAGCCGGCGCAGACCAGCGCAATCAGGCCGAACTCCGGGCGGGCGGTCGTTTTGGCGACGTGGTCCCTGAGCGGGTTCCACGCCCACTGGTTGGATTCCTCGACCTTCGCGCCCACCATGTCAGCTGCCACCTTGCCCTCGTAGCCGCTGGCGGTTTCGGGGTGGTGGGTGATCGCGTGGAGGGTGAAGTACTGCCAGCCCTTGGGGGCCTGCTTCCTTGACAGCAGGGCCTTGACCCATTCGCGGCGGACGGTGGTCGCTTCTCTGCACTTTGCAACCGCCGCGTACGCTCCGATCCCAACGATTAGCCTCGGCTTTTCATGAGGCGCTGTTCCTGGGCGCGTGTTTAAACAGGGGAAGGGTGCTCTGAGCTGGGAAAATAGTGGTTGTCGAGACCGTTATTCTGCCGAGCGAAGGAGCACCCTTCCGGTGTCTAATCTTAGCCGTGTTTTCCCGTCCGTCCCGGTCTCTTTCACCGGCCAGTCGCTGATCTCCCACTCCGGGGTGAAGGTCCTTACCGGCTTCATGGACGCGCTGGGATTTGGCAGGCTGTGCGAGGAACGCCTCGGCCAGTTCGTTCCTCCCGGCGCGAAGCACCGCTGCGGCAAGATCCTCGGTTCCCTGGCCGCGATGCTCGCCGCCGGCGGCGAACACGCCTCGGACCTGGACATCCTCAGGTCATCACCCGGGCTCTTCGGTCAGGTGCCCTCGAACGCGACCGCCGTCCCGGTTCTTCGAACGCACCGTGACCAACCCGGAGCTGTTCAGCTACGGCTTTGAAACCCTCACCCGGGAATTGCGCACCCGGGCTTGGGACGCCGCCGGGAACCGGGACCCGGCCCTTTCCGCGACAGCCGCGGATCCGCTTATCGTCGACATCGACGCGACCCTGGTGACCTCGCACTCCGATAAGGAAAACGTCGCCGGCACCTACAAAGGCGGCTACGGGTTCGCCCCCTTTATCGCCTCCTGTGACTACGGCACAGGCAACGGCTCCGGGGAAATCCTTGCCTGCGTGCTGCGCCCGGGAAACGCCGGAGCGAACAGCGCCGAGGACCACATCCGGGTCTTCGACACCGCCATCGCCCAACTGCCCGAAAAGTTCTTCGACAACACCGGGGCACTGGCCGGGGAGAAGGTTCTGGTCCGCACCGACAGCGCCGGCGCGTCCAGGAAGTTCCTCTGGCACCTGCACAGCCTCGGCGTGCAGTTCTCCACCAGCTACACCCTCCCGTTCGGCAAGGCCCACATGATCGACTGGATCACCGACAAGCAGTACTGGCAGCCGGCCGTGGACCAGCACGGGCACGAACGCACCGACGCGTGGGTCATCAACGCCACCGACGTCATCCCGCTCACCGATTACCCGCCGGGCACGAAACTGTTCCTCCGGGCCGAGCCGCTGCACCCCGGCGCGCAGCCGAGCCTGCTCGATACCGACGGGCACCGCATCACCGCGCTGCTGACCAATTCACCGCGCTGGCACGGACCATTCCTCGACGCCCGGCACCGCGCCCGCGGCAGGTGCGAGAACCGGATTAAAACCCTGAAAAACACCGGGCTGGGAAAACTGCCGTTCTTCGATTTCGCCGCCAACCAGGCCTGGGCGAACCTCGCCGCCCTCGCCTTCAACCTGGTCTCCTGGGTCCAACTCGCCGCCCTCCCGGACGGCCATCACGCCAAGGCCTGGGACATCAAACGCTGGCGCTACCGGGTCTTCTCCATCGCCGGGAAAATCATCACCCGCGCCCGCCGGAACCAGCTGCTGCTACCCGAGTCAGCGCCAGAAAGGGACCTTCTGAAACTACTACTGGAGAACACCGGCCGCCTCAAACAACTCCTGCCCGCTCCCGGCTGAACCGCGGCTGATCGTGTCCCGACGACCAGCACACAACCGGAAGTGGAACCGGCGCCAAGCCCGAGGCGAACCAACGGGCCACACCAGCCTGCCCGAAAACAGAAAACAATCACCGATCAACCAGCCACTCAACGCAGCGACCCTCACGCACCACTATGAAAAATCGGGGTTAGTACGCGCTACTTCACCTGATCGATATATACGCCGGCGGAAGAGATGCTCACAACTGTCTTTGATGCCTTTTTGCAAAAGCATGCCTATTTGAAGAAGAGATGCCCGCGCGCCTACCCCAATACCCTTGGCTGTTCTATACACAGCCCCACAGCGCCAATCCTTTATCTAAGGTCTTGAATAATCCTATGCGCCAGCCCTAGACTCATCGCAACCGGCTAATCCCCGGGGTCTCAAGTTGGGGGAATGATCACTTCTACTGCTCTGTTGGGCTGCCATAAACCGGGAGGCCTTACGAGTTGAGGTTTGATCATGAGAATGAAAATTGGGGGAATAATGAATTTTGTCCGTAAAGCACTACTTGTTCTTGCGACTATGCTGGCCTTATTCTCGGTCGCTGCACCGAGCTATGCTTCCACCACCTTGCCATCGCCTTCGCCGTCGCTCAATAAAGAAGAGCCGGACAATGACCAAGCCAGTCCGTCCGGTCTGTGGTGGCCAGAGGTTGACGTCTATGTAGGGTGCTCCGGAAGTTCTTTTGCATACAGCGGCGCGGCATGGGACCTTCAGGGCGGCGCATATTATGAGACTTGGTGGTCCGTAACCTTCCCAGACGGCACCGGCGAGTACGACAACTGGCCCCGTCAGACGCTGCAAGCGAGCAGCAGCGGCTTCCTGACCACTTCCACGTTCTACGCGGCCAATCATGGATCGGGTCGTTACACCGCAACGATGTACCTTAAGAAGGACGGAAGCGAAGTAGGACGGCATACAACGGAGTGCTACAAGTGAGGGTCTGAATGAACAGTCAGGAATACAGGGCAGGCGAAACAACCTACGGACCACTTGAACTGAAAAGCATCTGGAAGCGTCATGAACTAAGAAATTTCGATCTCATGGTGATATTGCAGGTCTCCGGAGGTGAGCACGCAGCCCAACGCATTCTTCGAGATGAAGAAGTTTCTGCGGAAGACAAAGCATCTCTGGCCATTGCCAACGACTTAGCCAAGCAGAAAGGTTATTTACCTTTGTTTGATTTGGCTGATGATGGCGCTGAAGTATCCGAAGGTCAGCGGGCGGAGCTAGAAGAGTTTTTCGAGTCAGAAGAATGGGAGACCAGAAATCAAAGCAGCACGCGCAGCCCCTGACAGGGTGGCTGCGTGAACTCTGAGCATGAAAAGGTCCCCGGTTGAACCGGGGACCTTTTCATGCTCTTCACATGTCCCGGGTCTGCCGGTTGCCGCGGGCAAGGAGCCCGTGGCCAGACGCGTGTAACCGGCAGGAGGGGAAAATTGATTCCCAATCGGCCCTGGGAAGATCAGACAGCGTTCGGCCGTGCCAACTAATTACCCGTTAGCGACGGACAGCCGGGATACCCAGGTCTACCTGTCCGCGCTGGACAGCACTGTGAGCGTCGGCGCGTTTCTGTTTGAGGAACTGAACGGTCAGTTCGATGCCTTCTATCTCCCCCAACCACCCCTTCGTCTGAGCGAGCTCACGTCGGGCCATCAGGTCTGAATGGATCTCGTCGAGCCGACCGAGCATTCCGGGGTCGACTTGGAGCATGGGACAGCGAATACAGGCGTGTTCATGCTCGCAGGGGGTGGCGTAGGGGCGTGCACAGTTCCCGAGCTCGACTTTCCGTTTGTCGAAGTGTTCTTCGAATTCAGCCCATTCCGTATCGGTTGGAGATTTGTATTCCCGGGCTGGACGCGCGGCGCGCCGCTCGGCGAGGTGTTTTTGGTAGTGCCGGACCACGTCTTCGCGGAAGACGGTGACGTAGCCGTGGGTTGTTTGGATATCGAGGTGTCCCAGGAGTGCGGCGCCGATATGGATAGGCAGACCGTTATTGACCAGGTCCGTGGCCAGTAGGCGGCGGAAGTCGTGCGGTGTGAAGCGGCAACCACCCAGCTCGGGATGATCGATGGCGACGGCTTCGCTGAGTTTGGCCAGTTCATCACGAAGCGATCCGGCGTTGATCACTTCGGTGCGTTGTCCGATGGTGCGCTGGAAGAGGAACGGCAGCGGCTCGCTAGTGACTCTGTCGTAGGGATTGAATCGAGTCGCCAGTGGCACGCCTTCCCTGTTCCTGGTCAGGCGTCGAATGATCGTGGCGATGACGTGGAAAAGGTCAGGGGTCATGGGGATGACGCGTTCCCGATCATTCTTTGAGGGAGCGACGACCAAGAGTGCGACAATTTCGCCGTTCGGTCGGATGTATTGACGGATGCTCAGCTGAGACAGTTCCAGCAATTCGTCGCACCGAAGGCCGGTGTGCCTCAAGGTCTCCACGGCTGCCCACTGCCAAAAGACGGCGTCCTCGGTGAATGTCACGTTGATCTTGCGGTTGGTGGATAGGTCAAGCACGCGGACGTTGGATACTCCGTGGAAGCGGCGGTGCCTGGCGTCTCCTTCGGTGTATAGCCGTTGATACTTCTTCCCGCCGATGGTGATGACCTCGTCTTTGCGGGTTTCGGCGGCCACTTTCAGAAGTTCCTGGAAGTGATCTTTCCGTTCTGTGGCAGCGGCGATGAAAGCCGGGAGTACTGGCTGGAGGAGGCGGATTCTGGAGTCCATGCGTTCTTTTGCCCGGCGGGCCGCTTTGCCCGCCGTCCGGGTCTCTCTGCCAGCGATCGGGCAAGGCGCTACCCATCGGGCCCAGTGTTCGGGTTCTTCGGCCGCCCAGCCCTGCAGGTCGAGATAGAAGGCCCTGATGTTCGTCATGATGGCTTCGAGCTGAAGGCGTGGTTTTCCGTCGCGGCGGAGGGCCACCACGGCGCGCCAGCTTTCGTAGTCCGTTTGGGAGATGATGAAAGTCGCCTGGCCAGGGTTGATCTGTTGGAGACCGTTCCAAAACTTTCCGCAAATGTCCGCTGCAAGGTCGCGCAGGGTGGCGAAGTCTATGTCGTGGCTGCGCCGGGTCAGGTAAGCAACGAAGACGTCGCGGATGTCCGGGTTGATGATGTTATGTTTGTCGACCAACTCAGCCGGCGTCTGAGCCGGGGATCGCATCGCCGCGCGGAGAGTTGGCGGGACCTGGGCAGGAAAGTGCCCGGATTCGGACATCACCCGCCAGGCAAGGTAACCGACGTGCGTCTCATAACCGCCGCCCCATCCCCCTTCGCGCGTGGCTACGGCGTAGTGAAGTAACGCCTCCGCGCTCAGGTCAGCGAACCGGATTCCCTGCGTCGTAAGTGCTGATGCCACATCCATCCGAGCGCAGCGTTTGAAGTGGTTGGATGTGTCCTGTTGTTCAACGAGGGCAAGGAAGCGGGCGAGATCGGGATCGTTTTGTGCTTGCTCAAAATGCTCGTGGTAGCGGACGAACGAGTTGATTTTGAAGGCTTCCAGCGAAGGGCGAATGACACGTAGACAGCACAGGAGCATCAGCGAATGTCCGAGTTCACCGTCAAGACGGAAATTTCCGGTGGCCAACTCGCGCATCTTGCGGTGACCATCGTTGAATCCTGACGAGATCCATTTCTCCTGCCAGGTCCGTCCGGAGTGTCTTACGAGATAAGACAGCAGCCATTTCAGCCCGTGATGGCGCAGTGATTCACGTGGCTGACTGCGTGGCCATATCGTGTCGGTCAAGGCGATGATGCTCTCGGGACTTGCGGTGTCCAGATCACCGCGAGGCCATGGCGGAATTTCCGGTCGCGCCGCCGGAGCAGCAATGATGACGGTCTGGTTCCGGGTTCTCCCGGGAACAGCTGCGTTTACCGGCCGCTGTTGTGGTCGTTTAAGGGCCTTAGGCACCGAACACCACTGAGAAGTCGTCGGGATCGTAGCCTGGGGTCAGCGTTGGTTGGGGCCGTGGGGATGCCATGTGCTCTTGTACTTTTTGGAAGACCTCATCGATCCGAGGCCGTAGATAGGGAGTCATCGAGGAGACTTGTCGGTGCCGGCTGACGGCCATGATTTCAGGCAAGGTCAGATTAGGGTCAGCGACCATGCGATTGATGGTCGTGTGTCTGAAGTCATGTAGTGACCAGTCCGTGCCCAGCACTGCGTTCACCCGTTGCAGCATTCGGCGGGCAGCGTGATACGTGAGCGGCCGCGGTTTGCCATGGAGTGCACGCCAGATTAATTCATCGGGCCGTGGACTTCCGTGCTCGTGGAAGTACATGGTCAGATACTGCAGGGATTCCGGTGAGACAGGCACCGGCTCCAGGAGACGGGATCCTTTTGATACGACCCATACACGTTGCCCGGCCCAGTCGATCTGATCGCCGTGGACGCCGAGCAGTTCACTCGCGCGGGCTCCGGAGGAGACATACATACTCACCAGGGCACGATCGCGGTTGGTCCGCAGAGCCTCCATCAAATCGTCGAAAAGGTCATCCGGGATGGAACGGGGCAGCCATTCGGACTTCTTTTGCCGCAGAGGAGCCCGATTTTCCCGTGGCGCTGTTGCGATCCGGCCTCGGTGGACCATGCGCCTCCGGCCGGCAGCTTCAGGGACCGGGTTTATCAGGGGTCCACGACCGAAGCGTGCGTGGTAGGAGTAAAAAGACGAGATTACCGAGAGGGCGTGATTGATAGTTGCCGGTGCATAGCCCCCGGCCAGGGGACGCTTACCGGTGCGCGAATTCCTGCCCCGGCTACCGGTCCTCCGCCGCTGAGGGTTCACTGCGGACCGCATCCATCCCACGAGGACCTCGACTTCGGCGCGGGTCGCCTGCTCCCATCCACTGCCGAGCAGACTAAGAACGCGCCACCACCTGAGCAGGTCATTGCCATAGGAGCGGACGGTCAAAGGGCTCATATCGCTCAGAACGAGATCCCGGAGGAACACTGAGAAGTCCTCGATCTCTTGCCCTTTGTCGTCGATGACGACGTAGGGCAAGAGGCCGTCCGTTCTTGGGACCACGGCGCCTATTGCCAGTAGGCCAGTCCGTCCCTCGAGCAGTTTGAGCCGCACGTCGTCCATGAGTACCACCTCTCCGGAGAACCCTGATCCAGACTCTACGATGAAGTTCAGTTAACAGGACTGACTGCATCAGCTTGTTGTTCTCGATCAGGGTCTTCCGCTCGGCCTTCTGCTCGTCGGTCATGGGGCCTTTCGGAGCCGAGGACGTGCCGTAGCCGCTGTAGTAGCGGAGGGTGAAGCCCGCGTCTTTCCAACCGGTGACGACGGCGACGGCGGAGTGCTGGCCGCGATAGTCCGTCTCGATGTAGACGGCGTTTCCGTCCTCATCGGTGGCCGGTTCCCCATCTGCCCTTTTCAGGGACGTGACGCGGAGGGTTTCGCTGTCCTCCCCGTACCCGCATTCGGGAACAACGATGGTTCCCGCTGCTTCCAGCTCTGCGGTGAAGGCAGCCAGCGCGGCGGCGCGGTCGCGCTTGTCACGCAGCTGCTGGGCGACGTGCAGGAGCATGTCAGGTTCGTCCATGATGACCGATTCAAGCTCGGCGGTCGCTTCCTCGTCCGCATCAATTATGTGGACATCTAGCCGGAGTCAATGGCGACGTGTTCCAGATTCACTTTCAGCAGCCTAAGCATTGGGCCATGGTTTACCCTCTGCATGAGATGCGCGGGGGGAGTTCGTAGAACGAAATGTGTTACTTTTTACTTTACTGACTCAGGGAAGTCAGAGATTTGGGGGAATCAAGATGAAGAAACTCAAAGCATCCGTGTCCATGGTGATTGCTGGTGGCTTTCTGATGGCAGGCGCAGCCGTTGCCTACGGTGCGCTTGAACCTTCTGCGCCATCGAAGTCTGCTTCTGTGTCGGACCGTGAAGCTCATCCAGAATGCTATGACGAAGCCAAGGCCAACGATCCTAGTGACTTCTGCTATAAGACAATCGGTGAGTGGAACAGCAAGCGCCTGACGGCGGATGACGTTAGGTCCCAATTTAGCAGCCAAGAAATGGCCAAAAACGGGATGAGTCCGGAAACTATCCGGCAGTACTACCCGGAATACACTCCCGCTCCTTAAGTATCGGCCTCGCGGCCAAGTATGGATGTCGTAACGACTTACGCGGCATCCATACTTTCGCGCGCCACAAAATCCAAAACATAATATTAATGGGGGAATAGTGCGAAATATTCGCAAATCATTAAGGCTCACTGGGGCTCTTCTCGCCGTGCTCATGAGTACCGGTCTGGTCGCGGCGAACGCGTCACCGAAGAACAAAGCAGACCAAGCACCGATTGTGAGTTCTTCATCAGGGGCCATCGTCTACGGAGGTGAATCAGTCGCCAGAGAGACGATCGACGGCGGCCAGGTGATCACGCCCGAGAACAGCCGGCTCCTCTCGGCTGAGGAGGTCCGCAACGCCTTCAGTGTCAAAGACTTTGTTCTGCGCGGCTCAAGCCTCAAAGAAATCCAAAAGTACTATCCGGAAACAACCGCGAATGAGGTCAAGCGCATCGAGCGCGAAGCGTCCTCCACTCCGACGCTCATGATCACGAATCCAATCTGCAACAACGTGGATTTCTATAGCATCGTCCGGGCAGGCGATAACAAGGAATATTGTTTTGCAAACGCGGGGACGATGAGTTTTTACATGCCCGGGATCTATAAACTTTGCCCGGGAAACAACAACGGGCATGTTTGGTACTACTCGGGCTCGCTGGGCGCTTATTATGCCAGCCCGGACCGCGGCCCCGTCTGGCCGAGAGACACATGCTTCTTCTTCAGCGGAAATGTGGATGTTTGGAGCGTAACGATTAACTAGTCCCTTTTCCTTGCCCGAAGGCATGGAGTAGGTCTCAGAGGGGTCAAGGCTGAGCCTTGACCCCTCTAGCTTTGCGCCGGTATCTCCTCCGGCGCATCTGGTTTCAGTTCTTTAAGTAGCTTCAAAATGCGCTGCCGTGTGGCCTGATGACGTTCGGCCTCACGTTGCCACCCACGGGCTTCAGCATCAGTTATAAGTTCTTCTTCCCGTCCAAGTCGCGCCTCAAGCCGGGGAGCATATTCGCTGGTTGTGAGGAACTTAGGGCAGGTAAGCATCAGCTCGCATTCGCAAGGACCTTCTGCTGGCAGTCTCAGGCAGTGTCCGAGCTCGAGTTCGGTTTTGAGGAAGTTGGTTTGCAGCCAGTGAACGGATTCGTCGTCAAGCCTTCCTTTTATTAGCGCCTCCGCTGCCGGACCGGCAATCCGGGTACCTGAAGCCAATGCCTCCTCATACTGTCGACGGACTACAGGGTCGGAGATCCTGCTGTAGATCATGGACATCGACGCGCTTTTGTGCCCGAGGATCGTCATGATGGTTTGAATTCTGGCTCCCCCTTCGGCGAGCTGTGTGCCGAGGGTGTGGCGTAGCCTGTGTGCGCTGACGGTCCTGGTTCCCTTGGAATCGACGAGACCGGCCTCGGTGCAGGCCTTCTCGAAGGCGTCATCGAAAAGGGTCGCCGACGATAAGAGTTTGCCCTTGCGGACGAAGATGTAGTTCTCCAACCGGCCGGTGGTGGGATCGCGTCGCGCCACTGCGTTCATTGCCCTGGCTTGGTTGATTGTCTCCTGCAGGGCAACTGCGGCGTCGGCGTGGAGAGGGATGAGGCGTTCGGAATGGCCTTTGCCGACTGGGATGCGAAGGCGAGGGTGGCCGCTCGCGTAGGTGTCGAGACAGTCCCAGGTGAGCCGCCGGATCTCATCCCGTCTCGCGCCAGACCACCGAAGCAGCAACAATGCCGTCCGCTGCAACGGGTCGGTGAGCGCTTCTATCGCGCTCATCAGAGTGTCCACCTCGTGCCGGGGTAGGTACCGGGGCATTGTCTCCTGCCTGCGGGGTGCGTCCCGGGCCGTGAGAAGTGGGCCTCGAGGAGCGTCGTCCCAACCCCACATGCTGGTATCGCGGCAGAATGCGCCGATGGCGTTGATCTCGTGCTTGCGGGTGGTCACATGCAAAGGTTGCCCTGTGTTCTGGCTCGGGTAGGTGGGTAGCCAGCGGAGGTATTCCTCGATCAAGGTCCGGTTAAGCTGAGCCATGGATGTGATGTCTGGGTGTTCGCGTCCGAGCCAGTTCACGAAACGCCGTAGGCCTTCCCTCGCGATCCTGACGGTTTGTGGTCGGTCGAAATGTGCTTCAAGGCGGGTGAGGAGGTAGCGTTCAACGACTGTCCGGATTCGGGGTGGGCAGGTTTCCGGGAGCAGGTTTTCTTCCCAGCTCTTGCGGCGCCTGGTGCCGGAAATCGGCGGGCTGGTGACCTGGCCGATGTTGAAAAGCAGGACGTGCAGGCAGTGGACTTTCGCCAGATGGGCTCTGGTGAAGCGTTCGCCGGCGTTCTCGCCGGTCATCTGCCAAGGGGACTGCTGATAGAGAGCGGCCCGCAGCTGGGCGAAGTCCTCCCGCTGACCGAAGGACCGTATCTGCTCAGCCATATCAAACAGGTCCTCGGCAGTGATTGCCGTAATGTCGGGGTCACCGCGGTGCAGAAGGAGACGACCGATCGCCCAGGTGAGGTTCGTCCGTGCAGAATCTGGGCTGTATCCCAACTCATCCAGCCTTGTTACGTGGGCCTCAAAGAGATCCAGGTCCACTCCGAGCCCCTTGCCGCCGGCCTCGATGCTGAAGAGCCGGGCGTACTTGCGGACAAACAGGAACTCGTAGTCCAGCCCGATGCCGTGCACGAAGGCCAGATAAACCAAATATCCGCTGGCGCTGAACGTGCCCGTGCGCCCGGTGGCGCGAAGGGGTCCGCCGGTGAAGCCGGCCCGAACCAGAAGAGGCGCTCGGAACCAGTCCTCCAAATCGGGCCACGCCTGAACAAACCGGCGGTAGGCCGCCATCCGCTCGTAGCGGGCCGCGTCGTGCGGAATAAACGCCTTTACCCACGCGCCGTAATCCGCCTCCGAAGCATGGCGCCGTTCCCTCGGAACGTCATCTCGTGCAATTGCCCCTCGAACGGCGTTCACTGGAGAGCACCCAAGGCTGCGCGGTACTCGTCGCGAACCTGTGAGTCCGACACCCTGGTGTAGATCCGGGTCGACTCCGGTGACGCGTGGCCCAGGCGTTGTTGGAGTGCCAACTCACGCATGCCCGCTTCCCACATCAGGGTCGCATGCGTATGACGCAGTGCATGCGGTGTCTTCTCAGGTGCCCGCAATCCGAGCCTGTTCAGCCGGCGGGCGAACATCCGTACCAGCGCGTCGTACGACAGCGGATCACACGATCGGGCACCGCGGCCGCCCACCAGGAAGAGGAAGGGGCTGTTTGATTGGGATGGGCGTTCACGCATGACATACCGGTTGACGGCGTCCAAGGTGCGGGGTTCGAGCACATCAACAACGCGTTCTCGGCGGGATTTCCCCCTCGCGCCGCGTGGATGATCGTCACGTTTGCGGATAGTGACGCGCCGGTGCCCGTACGATACGTCCTCAAGGTGCAGGCTCAACACCTCCCCTGGGCGCAGTCCTCCGTCAAGCATCAGCAGGACCATGGCCAGATCCCGCAGGGAGGTCATGCTGTCCAGCAGGGCCTCGACTTCCGGTATCGCCAAGGGACGCGGCAGTCTTAGAGGCAACTTGACCCTGATTTGCCGCCGCATCGGCTGCTGCCTGCTTGCACCTCCTGTGAAAGGGCGGTGCCGCTCACTCACCATCGACAGCGACCGATCAGGTTGCTGTCGCATCGGGTTCTCAGCGTCGAACATCTCGGCGACAATGGCCCACTCATAAAAGCTCGAAACGGCCGCCAGCACACGGGCCACGGTGGCTGCGGCCAGTAGCCGACCCTCGGGGACGGTCATGGCAAGACCAAGGCGCTGTGCCGGTCTCCGACTCGGTCGCCTCCTCAACCAGCCCAAGAAGTTCAAGGCCACAGCAGGGCGGAATTCGACCCAGTCCGTGCCCGTCTCCTCAAGGAATTCAAACAGGTTCTTTAGGTCAAAGCCGTAGGCAGATGCAGTGTTCGGACTGCATCCGGAATCCAGGATATGTTGCAAAAACCTGCAGACTGGGACCACTGCGGCCCCGTCTGGATCCAGAAGCATAACAGCGGAAACCGTCCCGGATGACTTGGTCGTAACAACCCGCATCTGCGTCACCTTTCCAGTGCAACACCCCTTAGCCCACTCGACAGTGAGGCGCGCAGTGTCCACATAAGAAAGAATTCGGCCAGAATGAGGGCTTCTTCGATCGTGTATCCCTTGCCCAGGGCGGCGGCTCCGGTCTCGGTGGACTTGGCCTTGAGGGCGGACTCGACGGTGGTCTTGGTCCGTCCGGTCTTCTTGGCGATCGCGGCCGCCGAGACACCGATCAGGGAAAGCTGGTGGTAGGCGTCGGCCTCGTCAGCTTCGCTCAGTTCGGCGCGCTGGATGTTCTCCACTACCTGGGTGACGATGCGCTCGGCCTCCTCGGGGGACTCGATGATCATGACCGGGATCAGGGGCCGTCCGGCTTGTACAGCGGCGCGGGTCCGGCGCTGGCCCATCAGGACGTGCAGGGTGCCGTCCTCCTTGCGGTGGGCAATCACGGGTTCCATCACACCGTGTTCTTTGATGCTGGCAACGAAATCAGCGGTCAGGGCCGCGTCTTTCCGGACGTTAATATCGACGGTCAGGGTTGCCGGATCGAGCATTTCAAGCGTGGGCGTTGCTGTCATGGTTTTTGTCCTTGCAGAGACGTGGGGTGTGGGGCGGTAGGTGACCGGCCAGCTTCCCCTCTCCCCCGACGCTTCTATGTCTGTCAAGCGGGTGAAAACGGGTGCCGACGCGGTCCGTGGTGACCGGCCAGCTTCCCCTCTCCCCCCCGTTGTTGTTTTGGCTGCTGGCGAAGCTTGCGGAGCTGTGACCGACGGAGGCCTGTCTACCCGTGAGGGCAAGGGGCGGGAAATTCCCGGAGGAAATCAGCGACGAAGGAGCGCCGCAGGGAAATTCCCGCGCCGCAGGCCCCGACGAAGGAGGGGCTAGACCGGCCGGAGCGGACACGTACAATCCGTCAGGACAGCAGCCAAAACGGTAATACTGGAACAGTCCTTGAGCCGGCGTGACCCAGCCAAAAACTGACGTACCAGGCGGCACTGTCTTCCCGACGATCTGTCCGCCGGCTCAAGGTCCGTTAAAAGGGGTGTCGAGCCAGGCGGACATGACCTCATAGGAGCCTGATACGACCAGTCCCATTACCGTTTTGTCTGCCCACCTGGCCCGCGCCCGAGCAATCAGCATTCGACGCGACTGAGGGGCAATTTCCATCTTGGCAAGCAAACCAACAAAAGTCATCGCGGGCATAGACACCCACGCCGACACACACCACGTCGCCGTGATCAACGAACACGGCAAACCCCTCGCGGACAAGGAATTCCTGGCCGTGGGATCCGGATACCGGAAAATCATCGACTTCATCACCTCCTACGGCACAGTCCTGGCCGTCGGGGTCGAAGGAACCGGCTCCTACGGTGCCGAACTCGCCCGAACCCTCCGCGGTGAAGGGCTGACCGTGTTGGAGGTAAACCGCCCCAACCGGGCCGCCCGCCGGCTCAACGGGAAGTCCGACCCGCTGGATGCCTACCAGGCCGCCAAATCCGTGCTTGAGGGGCGGACGAAGGCGATCCCGAAGGCCAAAGACGGCCCCGTGGAATGCCTACGGATCATACGTTCCGGACGCGCATCAGCGATCAAAGCCCGCACCGCGGCCATCAACCAGATCAAGGCGCTCCTCGTTTCGGCCCCGGACAAGATCCGGGCGAAATACAGGGCGATGGCTACCTCAGCGCTGATTACTGCCCTGCAGCGCACGAGACCTTCCGGGCACCTGGCAGACCCCGAGTACGTGACCCTAATGACCCTCAAGGCATTGGCAACACGCTGCCAAGCACTGGGAGCAGAAATCGAGGCTGCCGACGCGGCCCTCAAGGAAATCCTCGACAGCTACGCTCCGCTGCTCTGTGATCTCCCAGGAGTCGGGACCGAAGTAGCCAGCCAGCTCTTGATCACTTTCGGGGACAACCCGGACCGGCTGGGCAACGAAGCCCAATTCGCTTCGCTCGTCGGAGTCGCGCCAGTACCAGCCTCATCGGGCAAGACAACCCGCCACCGGCTCAGTAGGGGCGGCGATCGAAGCGCCAATAACGCCTTGCATCAGGTGGTCCTGGTGCGTATGGGCTCGTGTCAACGGACCAAGGAATACGTGGCTAAACGGACGGCCGAGGGCAAGAGCAAACGCGAAATCATGCGCTGCCTCAAACGCTACGCAGCCCGGGAGATCTACCGCCAGATCACCAACCCCAGGCCGGCACCGGACAACTCAGACCTCCGCTGCATGCGGACAGAACTCGGCCTCACCATTGCGACAGTGGCCGGCGAACTCGGCCAATGGGTGTCCATCCTTTCGCGCCTGGAACGCGGACGCATCCGTAATGACGAGCTCGCGGCGACCTACCGCCGTTGGCTCACCGAGCAAGAAGTACCCTAGGCCCACATGTCCTGGCCTATCCGCGCCGGCGCTGCCACTGCGAGGCATGCCAGAACATCAGGCCGAGGAAGGTCAGGATTCCGACGAATACAGCTGGCTGGGCAAATGAAAATAGGACGTAGGCCATGCTGACCCGATCAGTCATTGACACAGACAAGGGAGCATTCAAAAGGAATCCGATGCCGCCGAAAACCAGCACCCCAACCACCAGCCAAAGCACCCCGATGAACGGGTTCAGCTTGGGGCCGGACCGGGAAACATCCTCAACTGGGCCCTCCGCCGCTGCCGTCAACGGGTTACCGTCCTGGTCCACTTCGTGAAATCCAACTACTCCAGACTGGTGCTGGTTCATGCGCTCCCCCTTGGCTATCCAGCAGCCTGAATAGGCTGTGAAAGCATCAGCCTAACTGTCTTCACTGGGCAAGACTCGGGCGTATTCAATGAACCCTCGAACTAATTTGACGCCTATAGGAGCATCGTCGTAGACAAGACAGGGCCAGGGGGTTCGGAGCTCTGCGACGGCACCCCTGGACCCAACAGCCGGCCGCGCCAGCGGACGCCCGATCCTGGGTGAGCTCCGCGAACCCTCGATCAGCACCCCGGAGCCTGCTTTCGGCATCCCTGGCTTCAAGCGGCCGCGGGACTCCGATCGTCGGCACCTAGTGTGCGAATGGCGGTCCGCCGCCGCCGACCCGTAGCGCAAGCCGGCCACGACGGCGGGCCGCCCGCGGTGACCGGCCCGGGAAGGACCGGCCACCGGCGGGAGTCCTAGACGATATGAAGAGGAACAGAACCTGCCCGTCCGGGGTCGGTCCATTATCGCCGGGCGGTCCTGCAGCGCCGGCTTGATGTGATCGGCGGCCCTGAGAGGGATCTGGCCGCTGCAGGACCTGTTCCCGGCAGTGATGTCCCTTATCCCGGAAGGGCAGGTTCTGGCGGGAGCATGGGGGGCCGGGGCCTTCTGTTTCACAGGGTCCGTGGGTTGCCATTGGCGGCTCCCGTGGCCTGCGAGGCTCATTGGGGGTGCAATGGTAGTGCCACATGTGAGGTTTGGGAGGTCCCGGCTATGTTTGAGCATACTTTCATTGGTCTGGATGTTCACGCGGTCAATGTCGTCGGCCATGCGCTGAACCCAGGCACTGGTGAAATCAGTCTCCACACGATGGCCGCTGACCCGGCCCTGATCCTGGAGTGGGTCCGGCGATTCGAGCCGCCCGTCAAGGTCGTTTATGAGTCAGGCCCGACAGGGTTTGTACTGGCCCGGCACCTGCGGGCCGCGGGCATCAACTGTGTGGTGGCGGCGTCCTCGAAGCTGCTGCGCGCTCCCGGGGACCGGGTAAAAACCGACAGGCGGGATGCCCGGGTTTTGGCTGAGATGCTCGCGGTCGGCTCGGTCACCGAAGTCCGCATCCCGGAGCCGGACGAAGAGGCGTTGCGGGACCTGTCCCGGCTGCGCTCGGGCACCGCCAAAGACCTCGCGCATGCCCGGCAGCACGTGAACGCCGTCCTGCTCCGGCACGGGATCCGCTACCCCAAGGACAGCAGGTGGACTACAGAACACAGTCGGTGGCTGCACCGCCAGAGCTTTCACGACCCGGCGCTGCAGTTCACCTACGACGCCGATGTCGAGCAGGCCGAGCTGCTTGCAGCGCATCTGGCTCGCATCGACAAACAGATCACCATCACAGCGGCGGCGTGCCGCTACGCAACAGTGATTGACGCGCTGATGTGCTTACGCGGCATCCAGCTCACGACCGCGTTCGGTCTGGCCGTGGAAATCGGTGACTGGACCCGCTTCACCGGCTCATCCATCGGCTCCTATCTCGGTCTGGTCCCCAGCGAAGAATCCTCCGGCCAGTCCCGGCACCAGGGCCCGATCACCAAAGCCGGCAACACCTATGCCCGGAAACTCCTCATCGAAGCGGCTTGGCAGCACCGCCGCCCCTACGCCCGGCCCGGAGAACGGCTGCTGCGCCAACTTGACCTGGTCGCGCCGGCAACCCGCATCCGGGCCCTCGAAGGAAACCACCGGCTGCACCGCAAATGGGAACACTTCGATGAACGCCACAAAATGTCAGTGAAGGCCAACACGGCGATCGCCCGCGAACTCGCCGCTTGGTGCTGGTCACTGGCCGCCCCGCTCCAGGAAGGACAACACATGAAAGCGGCCTGACCCGGAACCTGCCCGCCGACAGTGAGCAGTTGCGGGGGGCGATGACAGCACCCGGAGCCAACTCGGGCTTCAGCTATGAGCAGACGGTCCAAACCACCATCGACGCTCGATCCTAGACACCGATACGCTCCAGCCGAACAAATCGTCATGCGGTAACCAACCCGCGAATGTCAGCCTGACACTGCCCCAGTCGAAAAAGACTCGCCACGCCCCCCACAGCATCACAACCGGCCGGCACACGATGAGCGGCCCCCGGGAACCAAACCCAGGAGCCGCTCATCCATGCACTCTTGACAACGAGATCTACATATCAGCTGGCGAGCAGCTCTGTAAGGTCCGCTGCGTCGGAGACCAGCACGGCTCCGCCTTCCTTCAGGAGGCGGTGGCATCCTGCGGAGTTGGCGCTGTGGATGCTTCCGGGGACGGCGGCGACGTGCCGGGCGATCGTCTCCGCGTGGTGCGCGGTGTTCAGCGCACCTGAGCGCCAGCGGGCCTCCACGACACAGGTCACCCCGGCGAGGGCGGCGATGAGACGGTTCCTCTGCAGGAACCTGTACCGGGTCGGGGCGGAACCGGGCGGGAGCTCCGAGAGCGTCAGGCCGTTGCTCCGGATCGCGGCCGCGAGATCACCGTTGCCGGACGGGTAGTCCCGGTCGAGGCCTCCGGCCAGCACTGCGATGGTTGCCGGTCCCTCTCCCTGGCTCCCGGCCAACGCGGCCCGGTGCGCGTGCGCGTCAATCCCGTAGGCAAGCCCTGAGATCACGCAGATTCCCCGTTGGGCCAACCCGTACGCCATGTCCCCCGTGACGGAGGCGCCGTAGCTGGTCGAGTCCCGGGATCCGGTCAGGGCCACACACTTCGACGGCGCCGGGATGCCGTTGTCGATGTTGCCCCGGTACCAAAGCCCGTATGGGGCGTCGGGCAGATCGTCCAGGCCTTCCGGCCAGTGTTCATCTCCGGGGATCAGGAACCCGCCGCCCAGGCGCTCGATGGTGGCCAGGTCCTTCGCCGGGTCAACGTCCGGGACCCGTGGAGCCCAGCGCTTTAACGCCGCGGCCAGCTCTTCGGGTGTCACGTCCGGAAGGGCGTGTGCGGGCTGCGCGCCGGTGGCGAGTCTCAACGTGGCGTACGCGCCGAGCCTGCCGACAAGGGCCTGCCCGAGCCGGTCGCCCGGTTCGAACAGTCGGGTCAGGGCTGCGCGTGCAATGCGATCATTCATGGTTTTTCTCGTCCTTTGCTGAGGATCCGGTGGGTGGGGCGGCCTTGGTGACCGGCCAGCTTCCCCTCTCCCACCGGGCGTTTTTTGCCTGCTGGCGGAGCATCGCGGAGCTGTGCCCGACGGAACCGGCGCAACCCAAAGGGCAAGCAGCGGATGGATTGTGAGAGGAAATAAGCGAAGCGCCGACACAAACCATCGGCTGCGCAGCCGTCCGCAGGACGGTTGAGCCGGTGGAGCGGGCACGTACGATCCGCAGGACAGCAGCAAAAACAGAAAAACGCTTCTACAGCCCGAGCGAAGCGAGGACCGATCCCTTACCCAAGCGCTGAATTGCTGAGGCTGGAAACGGTGTCAACGGTTACCCTCTCTTCAGGAGCACCTACGGATTGCTGTTCTGGCGCGCAGCGAGGGCCTGCTGGTGGCGGTAGAGCGTTGCGCGGCTCCAGCCCACGAGTCGGGCGGCGTCTTCCGCAGTACGGCCCTTCTCGCGGGCATCCAAGCGCTACGTGTCAGCGATACTCCTGAGTTCAAATAGGCTGTTCTATGGTGGGCCAAGCCGACCGCAATCAGCTGGTGGTAATCAAACAGCGCGAGTCTCCATCGGACCCAGAGCGCTTGAGTGAGACGAAGGTTTGGATTTGATCATCTTCGATACGAATGCCGTGAATCTTTTGCCGCCCAGCGGTCCCCGGGCCGACATCATCCGGAAGCTGCGGGAGTCGGGGCATCATAGGATTGCCGTGCCGTGGATGGTCTTGGAAGAGATGGCTGCTCATCAGGCGGCCTTCTACCCCGACAGGCATAAGTCAGTAGTAACCGCCTTGCAGAAGCTACGGGAATTGCTTCCGTGGGAGCTGGAGAGCTCCCTGGAACCACTTGATTTGGAACGCCTCCTCAACCACTGGCGAGATGCTTACCGCGAGATCTTCGAAGTGATCGAAATGAGTGGTGACATCGCACGCAGGGCCTTGGCGCGCGAAGCAATGTCGCTTCCGCCTGCGAAGCGTAACAAGGACCATTCTGAGGGTGCACGGGATGTGGCCATCTGGTTCTCCATCCTGGAATTTCTCAATGAAAACCCCGAAGAGCACGTCTTCTTCGTTACAAGCAATACCAACGACTTCGGAGATGGCACCGCCTATCCCTATCCGATGGATGAAGACGTCCGCGGCCTTGAGGGTAGGCTCACGCGTCTTGCGGATTTCGATCAAGTGGTCTCCCGGTTCACCAAGGAAGTCTCTGGTGAGGCGGCGGAAACTGCTGCAGGAGACCTACTCCGATCATTTCCGATACAGTCTCGACTGGCTCAGACAGCTGTCGAGATTCTCACCTCGCCGACGGGTTTCGTAGGCGTGGGTCCCACTGACGGTGTGGTGCAGTGGCGTTCATGGATTACCCCGCCCGAAGCAGAACTCCTTAGCGTTACGGACGTCGTCGGCCATGAGATCGAGGGGGACATCTGGTATACGGCCAAGGCGAGGTGGCTGCTGTACGGGCTTGCGACCGACGGCAACGACACGCAGAGCATCGCCTGTGCATGGGAGGTGAAAGTCCTCTTCTCGGCAAGCAAAGAGGACCAAACGCCAACTCTCCTTACGCCTGGAGAGCCCTCGCTGCCAGACATGGGTGACGAGCGGTGCGCGGAGGCTCTAAAGCGACTCAAAGGAAGGGCGGCCGACGTGGCTCGTCGAAGCGTCGCCAGTATGTCTGCGCAGTCGTCTGCAACTGGAAGTTACCTGGCCCAGCAAATGGCCGCCGCCATGCCCAAGTACGACATCGCCGGCCTTATGGGCACCGCGAACCTGGCCCAGCAAATGGCCGCCGCCATGCCCAAGCTCGACGTCGCAGGGCTCTTGCCCACAGCCAACCTGGCCCAGCAAATGGCCGCCGCCATGCCCAAGCTCGACGTCGCAGGGCTCTTCCCCACAGCCAACCTGGCCCAGCAAATGGCCGCCGCCATGCCCAAGCTCGACGTCGCAGGGCTCTTCCCCACAGCCAACCTGGCCCAGCAAATGGCCGCCGCCATGCCCAAGCTCGACGTCGCAGGGCTCTTCCCCACAGCCAACCTGGCCCAGCAAATGGCCACCGCCATGCCCAAGTACGACGTCAGTGGGTTGCCTTACTTGGCGACAGCCGCCAAGCCATCCTCCGACGATGAGACGGAGTCGAACGGAGACGAAGAGACCGAAGAACACTAAGGGGAAGAGTGCCAGAGCCGGCAGCTACTATCGATGAAAATCCATCCGCCCATTAGTACCAAAGCGTGACGTTTACTGGCACCAAACGTTAGTGGAGCTGAGGGTGACATATGAGCCTTACCCAAGGTGCCTAGGCCGCGGCAGGTCGATCCAAGCAGCGGAGTATTCGAAAGAACACTGGCAAATTAGTGCCCTGCAGCTAAGCATCGTTCTGTCAGACGGAGTCCTTCTAGGGAGCCGCACAAAAGGGGATTGAGAATGGCTATGCAACGATTCATGTTGATGGAGGTAGGGCACCCACTTGGAGACGGCGAGACGAGTGAGAGCTGTAAGCGGCCATGAAAAACTGCCCATAGGCGGCCACGAAATTGCCCACTGACGGCCAGTAGAACTGCCCACTGGTGGCCATGAGATCTGCCCACTTCCTCAACTGTTCCTGCCGCGTCTTCAGCGGCGGGGGCCTCTCCCCGGGATTTGATGACGGTGTCTAGTCGCACCAAATGTCGTCCCAGGAAGAGGCCCTGTATGAAGCATGACGGAGAAATCATGGAAATTCTTGCTGCCTATGATCTGACCGGATCGTTGCGCGCCACCGCGGAGCTCACGGGCTGCTCGCACCACACTGTAGCCAGGCACGTCGCCGCGCGGGACGCCGGCCGGCCAATTGCAGAACCGGCGCCCCGGCCCAGGGTCACGGACGCTTACCTGCCTAAGATCGAGGAATGGGTAGAGGCGTCCAAGGGCCGGATCCGCGCCGACAAGGCCCACGAAAAGCTGCTCGCCCTAGGCTATGAGGGGTCCGAGCGGTCTACGCGCCGGGCGATCGCGCAGGTCAAGGCCGCGTGGCGGCTCGGACACACCCGTGTGCACCGGCCGTGGATCACCGAGCCTGGGATGTGGCTGCAGTACGACTTCGGCGACGGGCCACGGATCGGCGGCGTAAAAACCATTCTGTTCGTTGCCTGGCTGGCGTTCTCAAGGTTCCGGATCGTGATCCCGTTGCGGGACCGGACCGCGCCGAGCGTGTTCGCAGCCCTCGACCGGTGCTTCCGGATCCTGGGCGGGGCACCAACGTATGTCCTGACCGATAACGAGAAAACCGTGACAACGGCCCATGTCGCAGGGGTTCCGGTGCGGAACCAGCAGACCCTGGACTTCGCCCGGCACTACGGGGTCACCGTGCTGACCTGCCAGCCCGCGGACCCTGCAACGAAAGGCGGAGTCGAAGCGTCGGTGAAACTGGCCAAAGCCGACCTCGTGCCCACCGACACGAACCTGAGGCCCGGTTACGCTTCCTTTGCCGAGCTGGAGGCCGCCTGCGAGGCGTTCATGGACGAGGTCAACAACCGCGAACACCGGGCCACCCGACGTAAACCCGCAATGGTTTTGGCGGAGGAAGCGGCCCGGCTGCACCGGATCCCGGAGACCGCGCACACGGTCGCGTTCGGGCTGGCCCGTATAGTCCCGGAGAACACCCCGATGGTCTCCTTCGAGAACGCCCAGTACTCGGTGCCGTCGCATTTGCTCGGCGCGAAGGTGTTCGTCCGCTCCCACGGCACCGGCCCTGACGAACAGGTCATCATCGTCCACCACGGCCCGACCGGCCCGGTCGAAGTCGCCCGCCACGGCCGGGCAAGGCCCGGCAGTCCCGCGGTCATCGAGGAGCACTTCCCAGGGACCAGTACCAGAACCCCGGGCGACTACGCCGTGAAGGCACGCACCGCCGGTGAAGCCGAGTTCCTGGCCATCGGCGCCGGCGCCAAGACCTGGCTCGTGGAAGCCGCGGCTGCAGGAACAGGCCGGATGAACATGAAAATGGCCGAGGCCGTGACCCTGGCCAAGATCGCCGGGACCGAGTCCGTGGACCGTGCCCTGGGAGACGCCGCGCTGCACGGCCGGTTCGCCCACGGCGACCTGCCCTCCATCCTGAACGCGAACATCCGCCGCACCACCACCCACGCCGCTAACGAAACCAGGTCCCTCACCCAAGGCACCAGCGCCTGGGCAGGCCTCGGCGCCGAGCCGTCCAGCGCCCCCGCAAAGGAGCAGAGCCGATGAGCCCGGTCACCACCACGAACACCACCGCCCCGGCCCTGCCGGCCGAACTGGAAGCGCTGATGCGGCAACTGAAGATGCCCCACGCCCGGGCACTGGCACCGGAGCTGATCGCGACCGCCCGCGCCCAGCGCTGGGAACCAACCGAGATCATCAAGGCACTGTTCACCGAAGAAGCCGCAGGCCGGGCCCGGTCCATGCTCGCCACCCGGCGCAAAGCAGCAGGCTTCCCGACCGGGAAGACCTTCGACGTCTGGGACCCCGCCGTCTCCTCCATCCCGGCGCCCACCCAGCAAGCCCTGCGCACCCTGGAATGGATCACCCGACGCGAGAACCTGGTCGTCTGCGGGCCCTCCGGCACCGGGAAAACGTTCTTCCTCGAAGCCCTCGGCCAGCAAGCCGTCGAAGCCGGGATGCGCGTTGCCTGGTTCAGACTCGAAGACCTCGGCGCCCTCATCCGCGCACACCGCACCGACGACAGCGTCACCAGGGCCGTGGCTAGAATCCTCCGCGCGGAACTCGTCGTGATCGATGACATCGGCCTTCTCCCGGTGGCCACCGACGCCGCCGAAGGACTCTACCGGGTCGTGGACGCCGCCTACGAGAAACGCTCCGTCGCGATCAGCTCGAACCTGCACCCCGCCGGCTTCGATGAACTGATGCCCAAAACCCTCGCCACGGCAACCGTGGACCGGCTCCTGCACCACGCCCACGTCTGCCAAACCAGCGGCGACTCCATCCGACTCACTCAAGCCCTCGCCGGGAAAGGAGTCACCGAACTGAACTAACAAACCCTCGACGATGGCCAATCCCACCGAAAACCCTCAGTGGGCAGATCTGTTGGCCATCACCGGGCAGATTTACTGGCCACCAGCGGGCCGATTAACTGGCCGCCCGTGGGCAGAAACCAAAGGCCATTGACAGAGAGCAGACATGAGGCTGTGCGAGCGGATTTGGACAAACACTTTTTCCATGTAAACCCAGCTCACCATTTCGAAAGCCGGCTCTGGAGCATTATTAGGTTAGCCGACGTCCCCTCCAGGGACCTTCCCAACGCGGAGGATCCTGCATCAGTCTTTAGCCGCTTTCGAAGGTTGCTTGAGGAGATGCCGTTCTCGGAGGATCAGAGCCCGGAAGACGATGTATCAAGGGAAGCTCTAGCAGCCCTTGAAGCGCATTCGCTGATGCACCACGTTGTGGAAACCGGACTTCGACTCTTCGTCATGCTCAGCGAGTTGGAAGTGGGCCGATCGCCGTGGATTCCACTAGCGGAACTCCCAGCAAATTTCTCTTTTAGGGAGAAGGTCAAGTCGCTCTTACGAGGAGCAGGTGCTGCCGAAACCGCGGTGAAGGTGGCAATTCCGCACTATGGTCAACTGGTAGCCGCCATTGGGAACGAGCAAGCATTAGAGCACGCCCGATTCGTGTCCCAGTGGTTGATGTTTTTTGCTGAACTTTTCGACCAAGACGGTTACAACGCCGCTCAGAGCCACAACCAAATGAAACACGGTATGGCGGCCATAGCACGCGACGACATCAAAATGACGTTAGTCCAAGACCTCAAAGACCCCACTGCGCCCACTGTTGCCGAGCTTAATGGCGGATACGATCTGATCAACGCAGTGTCCATCACCTACCTCTCCAAAATCAGACCGAAAGGTAAAGGTGGATCGCACGGTTGGGCACTTAGAACCGACAACGCGGACCCGTCACTCTGCCTTGCCGTTGCCCAAGCAGGGATCTGTGTGGTTCGTTCCCTGTGGCAAGTCAGTCGGATGATCGCTGAACCAGGGGCCGAACACGACTACGAACACAATCTGAAACCACTCCCGCAAGTGGTTTTCGAACGTTCAGATTCCGGATTTCAATCCATATCTAGAGAATTAATCCCGCCTAGAAATGGTCCCTTGAGGTAGCACTCGCCCTTGCAGCAAAGGCTCGGAAGGACTTTCGGTCTGACCATCTCAGTTCTGCATGTAGGAGTCCTTGCCAGCCGGTCACGCTGGCAAGCAAGGTTCCGCGACAGGGGTGGGAGTGTAGGTCGTGCCGTCACGGAGCATAGCCCATAGGACATTGAGCCGGCGACGGGCAAGTGAGAGCATCGCCTGAATGTGGGACTTTCCTTCCGCACGTTTTCGGTCGTAATAGCCACGCGAGGCGGAGCATGACTTCAACGCCGAGAGCCCGGACAGGAAGAAGACGCGGAGGAGCCGGCGGTCGTAGCGTCTGGGCCTGTGATGGTTGCCGCTAATCCTGCCTGAGTCCCGGGGCGCAGGGGCCAGTCCGACAACGCCAGCGAAGCGGTCGGCAGTCTGGAAAACGGAGAGGTCGCCCCCGGTGGCACCAATGAATTCGGCAGCGAGAACAGGCCCGAAGCCGGGCATGCTCAACAGCACCTCGGTGTGCTGGTGTTCCGTTACTTTCGCGCTGATATGCGCATCGAGTTCGGCGAGCTCCTCGTTCAAGGTCAGGATTTCCCGTGCCAGTGCGGCGACGATCTCCTCCCCCATGTGCTGGGCAGGAACGATGGTGTGCTGGGATTTAGCGGCCTCAAGGGCAGCTGCGGCAACGGCTGCCGAGGAACGAGCACCGTTCTTCTTCAGCCAAGCGTGGATTCTGGCTTGACCGGCGCGGCGGATCCCGTCCGGTGTGCGGTGCTTTGTCAGCAGGGTCAGTGCGGCTTTGGAGCGGCTGTAGTCGAAGGCCCGTTCCAGGGCGGGGAAATATTCGAGCAGCTGGGCCTGCAGGCGGTTGATAGCTCTTACCCTGTCGGCGGACTTGTCGGCACGCCGGGCGGTCAACAGCCGCAGCCCAGTGCTGATCTCATCCCCTTCACGTAACGGTTGTAGGTCAGTTCGCATCCGGGCCTGGTCGGCGATGACGGCTGCGTCTTTCGCGTCTGTCTTGCCTTCACCTCGGTAGATCTTGGAAGCGTGGTGCACCGTCCGTCCGGGAATGTAGACGATGTCTAGGCCGTGACCGACTAGTAAGGCGATCAGGAGCGCCGGTCCGCCGTGGTTCAGGTCTGTCGCCCACACCACTTCGTCACCGCCTGCAATTTCGAGCACGCCTGCAAGGAGCTGGAGCAGGGCTGGTTCGTCATTGGGGACTCGTTGAGAGAGCAGACGGTTTCCGTCGGCGTCAATCACAACACAGTGGTGGTGAGCTTTGCCGGCATCAATGCCGGCCCATAGTTGCACCAAGAACAGCCTCCAGTTCTGATTGGATGGGTAGAGCCCAGCGGATAACCGCGCCGTCGTGTCCTTATCCGGCGATCATGTCGCGTCTCTCAATCAGCGGTCGGGTCATCGCGGGGTGGCAGGCGGCCAATCCTTCGAAGCCGTCACAAATCAGTCCGGCACAGCAACCAAAGCCATACCCGCCTCCCCTGGGTAGCCACGACCCTACAATGGCCGCAGAACTGAGCCCGGTAACAACATAAGGACAGCAACCAAAAAAGACGTCGTAGACAAGACCGGGCCAGGGATGGCCGGAGCTCTGCGGAGGACAGCACTGGGCCCCAACAGCCGGCCGCGCCAGCGGACGCCCATCAACTGGTTGAAGCGCAGCGAAAACCAGGGCGAGCCCGCGAGCCCTGAAAACCAGGGTAGACACCTTTGGTTCCCCTAGGCTGAGCATCGATTGCAGGGGGCTTATTAGGAGGATCTCGGAGTTGATGGCGGACAGTCGGCGGGTGGCGCCCGATCCTGAGTTTGTTCAGCTGTACCGGGTGGGGACGCCGACGTCGAAGATCGCGGCCGGGGCCGGTGTCGCGGAAACAACTGTGCGATATCACCTGCAGATCGCGGCCAAACAAGACCCGGGCATCCGGGATGAGCACAAGGCTGCGCTGGCGCCGCCGGAACCCCGGACAACCGAGGTTGGGTTGCGGAACCTTGCCGAGGTCTTGGCCTTTCACGAAGGCCAGGGGCGGCTGCCGGTCGGCCACGGTAAAACAGCGCGGGAGCGCGCGTTGGCGTCGTGGCTGGCGAGCCGCCGCAGGAAGGCCGGTGAGGGGGTCCTCTCCCCCGTTTACCGGGAGGCGCTGGCCGCCATTCCGGGGTGGGATACACCCTCGACCCGGAAAGCCCGGGATGCGGAGCGGTGGCAGCAGCGGCTGCAGGAGCTGCAGCGGATCCGGGCTGCCGCCGGCGAGTGGCCCCGGCACCAAAAGACGGACGACAGGGACGAACGGACCTTGGGGGTTTGGCTGCATCAGCAGCGGATTGACTACCGCGCCGGCAGGATGGACCCGGTCAAGGAAGAACAGCTGAACCGGCTCCTGCCGGGCTGGCGGGAAGGCCGCGGCCACCGTGGCGGCCGCAAACCCCGGAACGAGGCACGATAGGCCGCTTCGCTCCCCCGCCCCTGGCCTCAGGGACCGGGAGGCGGGCCCGCGGACTTGCGGGCCCGCCTCTCGCCTGGTCTAAGTTTCATGGTCCTTCCGGGTCTTGGCGGTGGCGCGGTAGGCGGTGATAGAAGCGCCAAGTGCTGCCAGGGAGAGCACGAAGTTGATGATGGTCAGTGGTTCCATGACGGTTTCCTTATCGTTGAGCAGGACTTAGTCTGGGAAGGAGCCGGTGGCCGCAGCCTTGCGGTTACGACCACCGGGTTCGTAGCTACACCTACTTCCTTGCTTTACGCTTACGCTTCCGAGTTGCACCTCGGGAGCGTTTGCTCGTTAAGAGCGCGTTCCGCGTGGAGAGCAGAGCGATGACAGCTGTCATCAGGCTCACGACCGCTGTCGCGAGCTTGATCGCTTCGTCGATGCTCATGTAGCCACCCTCCTTCCTGCCCCGCCGCGCGAGGCCCCGCTGTCGCAGCCGGTCGAGGGTGGGCCGTCAACCCCGAAGAGTGCGCGGGGAATCCCGCGAAATAAGGGAGCCCCGGCGACCGCGTGGGATTGTCCGTGTGCGTGGGTTGATGGGTCGGGCCCCCGGACGGCTACGATGAGCGGCCTTGTACGGAGAACAACCCAGCCACCTGTAAGGGAAAAACAAGGCTTTTACAGGCCGAAGCGCAGCGAAGGACCGCATCCTCGGTGGCAGCGCAGCGGAGACCAGGGCATTTTGGGCCCGGGTTATGCCCATTGGCGGGCAGGTGGAGCCCTCCGCACAGCTCAAAGCTGTCCCCGCTGGGTGTAACCCGGCACCTCGTTGTCGTACCCCTCCCCCCATGATGGGAGCCGGCGGCCAGCACCAGGGCCGCCGTTCTTTGGCGTGTCTATTCGAATATATGTTCTAAGGTTGTGGTATGTCCTCCGAGAGTTTTGCGGCCGCGCTGCAGGCGCAGTACGCACGGCGGGCCGGCCCAATCGGACTGACCGTGGAAGAGCTGGATTTCGAGCACTTCCCGGTCAAGAACGGGTATCCGGGGATCCCGGTGAAAGCGGTGGATCCGGTTTCCGAACTGCGCTGAGCTGGTGGATGGCGAAGTGTTCGCCTGGACAGCGAAGGCAGCCGAAGTGACCTGGAAGGACGGGCCGGTCACATACCGGACCTGGGTGTGGGGTTCGGCAGTCACCCGCCGGGAGGAAATGATTAACAGGAATTTGGGAGAGCGGACCCGTGGCAAGAACAACAACTGACAGGCCCTTGGACGTGCCAGTGCAGGTCCGGTTTACCGCCAAGGGCCTTCCTCTGGCCGTCAGGTATGACGACCGGATCTGGGCAGTGGCCGCGGAACCGGTGCGCTGGTTCACGCGCTCGGACTGGTGGAACACTGCTCAGCGGGCACCGGTTGGTTGCGGCGACTTGGTCAGCGTCGAGCACTGGCAGGTCCAGGTACGGCTGACCTCGACCTCGGCGCTGCGCACGTTCGAGCTGCGCCGCGATCCGCTGTCCGAGCAATGGCTACTCGCGGCCATTACGGACGTCGGGGCCGCGGCCGCCTGACCCGTTAGTGTTGGCGGCGGTAGCGTGGCTGTCATGACTCAGGACGTGCCGGTGACGCTGTGGCCGCCCGTGCCACTGGCCCTGGCTAGGGCCGTTGATTCGATCCCGGCGGAGGCCGCTGCCCGGCGGCAGCCGGGTTGAACCCAAGTGGGGCCGGGTTGAACCCAAGTGGGGCCGGGTTGAACCCAAGTGGGGCCGGGTTGAACCCAAGTGGGGCCGGGCCTGCGCCCCCGGTAGGGGCAGGCGGAGTGTCCTCGTGGTCACGGCAAGGCAAAGATTTGTCGAGGTACTTCCCGGAACTCCTGGAGGCCTTGGCGGGGCAGGTTCCACCCAGTCGTGCCCTCGACGGTGAGGCCATCGTTTGATCCCGGTGACAGACTCTATTTTGAGGCCACTGCAGCGGCGCTTGGTCGCTTCAAACCATTGCCTTATGAAAAGCCATGCTGTTCGGCGTTGCAGCCCCTCCTCGGCCCGCTGCACCAACTGCCCGTTACATTTATTCCGTCCCCGAAGGCCGGGGACGGGGTCGCTGGACCTGGTATGACTTTCTTGCCCTGTCACTGATGATCCGGGGGGGTTGTCGCCAGGTTCGGAGACACACGTTGACTGCTGATAGGGACACGGCCGGCTCCCTCCGATGGGGTCAGGTCTCTTTGTAACGTGGGTGCCAGCATCGGGTGTCGTGACTGCGGCCATAGGTGGTGGCAAAGGAGCGCCGGATGGACGAACGAGACGAGGTTTTCTGCGGGCTTGATGTCGGCAAATCCGAGCACCACGCTGCGGCATTGAACGCCGCCGGTGAACGGGTCTTCGACAAGCCCCTGCCTCAGGATGAGGCGCGGCTGCGCGAGCTGTTCACCGGGCTGCAGCAGCACGGCAGGGTGCTTGTGATCGTGGACCAGCCCAACACCATTGGCGCTCTTCCGATAGCCGTGGCCAGGGACTGCGGGTGCACCGTTGCCTACCTGCCCGGTCTGGCGATGCGTAAAGCCGCTGACCTGTACCCGGGAAAGTCCAAGACGGACGCGCGGGATGCGTTCATCATCGCCGAGACGGCCCGCGCCATGCCGCATACGTTGCGGGCCGTTGACCGGGACAGCGAAGTACTCGCGGCATTGAAGGTGCTCTCCGGATTCGACGCTGACCTGACCCATGAATGCACCCGGGCGATCAACCGCCTGCGTTCCCTGTTGCTGCAGATTTTCCCAGCACTGGAGCGTGTCTTTCCGGGAACAGCACTGACCAGGTCCTTGGTCCTGGAGCTGTTCATCAAGTACGCCGGACCGACCGGCCTGCGGGCCGCCGGGCGATCCAACGTGCTGCGCTGGGCCAGGAGCCACAGCCGCAAGGACCCGGTGAACGTGGTTGACGCCATCTTCACTGCACTGAGCGAGCAGACGGTCACCGTGATCGGCACCGAAGCGGTCGAATTGGTCATTCCCCGCGTCGCTGCCCAGATTAAGGAACTCAAACACCAGCGAGCCATCGTGGCTGAAGAAGTTGAAAAGCTCCTCGATGACTTCCCTCTTTCCCAGGTCTTGATGTCCATGCCGGGAGTCGGCATCAAGACCGCAGCGACGATACTCCTGACCATCGGCGACGCCGGCACCTTCACCACTCCCGGGCACCTCGCCGCCTACGCCGGCATAGCCCCTGTCACACGACGCTCCGGGACCTCGATACGGGGAGAATTCCCTGCCCGCTCGGGGAACAAGCAACTCAAGAACGCTCTCTTCAGATCCGCCTGGATCGCCAGCTGCCACCACCCTGCGTCCAAGGCCTACTACCAAAAGAAACGGGCGCAAGGGAAAAAGCACAACGCCGCCGTGATCTGCCTGGCCCGGCGCCGCTGCGACGTCATCTACTCAATGCTCAAACACGGCACCTTCTACGAGGAAAAACCTGCCCTGGCCGCTTGACCAAAAGCATAGGGACACCCCCCCGCTGCAACAGCCCGAGTGCCGCAGGGTGTCGGCCTTGAGATCGCTGCGGAGCCATCTGGGATCGAATAGCGTCTTCGGGGTAGCTTCACACCTGGGGCCTGCGGCGGTGAACTTCTCCTTGCTCGTTGGATGGCACGAGAGACGGATTGCGCGATCGCATAGTTGTTGCTCCACGAGGCCTCCCACCCCGTTTCATGCCATAAGGCCTGCCATATGCCCTACTTGATGCAACGCGACTGCATCCATTTGAACATCTGCTGTGAAAGCAACGAGACAAGTAGCCTGACCTGCCACTTGAACCCATGCGCTGGTAACCATTGAATACTAGGCCCAACTACCCACAGGCCTTCTGACAGGAGCAATGACGGGAAAACAAACGCGACTAAAAACCTGAAGGCAAGCGTTACACAAAGCGTGAACATCAACGGTCCCTCCAATAGAAGGATCAATAGAGCCAGCCATGAGTGACCGAGCAAGAAATCCCACGGTTATCCGGGCATCATGTTCTGCCTTGATAACAGCGTGCCAGGACATAGTGATCATTGTTCGACGCCCCGTGGGCCGTCGCATGCGTGTCACTACCCGCCTTCACGGGGGAGTGCACATAACGTTGATAGCAGGAACAGCATTCCAGTCGATAACTAGGAGACTATTCGGCCGATGGCACGATCACTGCAGACCCCCGTGAACCCGAGATCGCAATCGACACGCGCCATCGACCGCGTCATCTCTCTAGCAAACGGCAAAGGTGGAGTTGGCAAGACGACCACCGCTGCCAATGTCGGGGGGTATGTGGCTCTGGCCGGATCTCGCGTATTGCTGATCGACCTTGACCCTCAAGGCGATCTCGCCCGCGACCTCGGATATGAACGGCAAACGGGCAGGGAGTTTTTCCAGGCTCTCATCGCCGGGACGAAGCCGTTGATCCTGCGCGACGTGCGGGAAAACCTTGACGTCATTCCCGGGGGCCAAGACCTCGAAGATATTCAAGGTCTCATGGTTTCCCGCTCGAGCAGGTCTGACGCCGGCGACTTCGGCGACATGCTTTACGCCGTCCTGGCGCCGCTGGCCGACGACTACGACTTGATTCTTATCGATACCCCGCCGGGGGAGCGGATCCTTGTAGAAGGCGCCTTCGCGATTTCCAGCGCTGTCGTAATTCCTACCCGTTCCGATGACGCGAGCATCGACGGTGTCGAACGTATCGCTCGACGGTTCATGGCCGTCCGTGACCGCAACCCATCGCTGCAGTTGGCTGGCATTGTCCTGTTCGGTGTTGGACCACGCTCTCTGCGCTTAGAACGAAGTGTCCGGGACACTCTAGAGGAGATGCTTGGCACCGTTGCCCCTGTCTTTGAAACTCGCATCAGGAATCTTGAGAGCGCAAGTGCTGACGCCCGTCGTAAGGGATTGCTCTTCCATGAGCTTGAAGGTGCCGTTACCGACGCTCAAAAGAACCGTCTGAAGGCGCTCCGTGCAGGAGAGAAGCCGTCGGATGGGTTCTTCTCGCGCAATGCCGGGGGGCTCGCTGAAGAATATGAGCAGCTGACAGGCGAGATCCTCGCCCGACTGAACGAAATCGAAAGTGGGAACCAGGCATGAGCGGCAGGCAAAGCCTCGCCGGGGCATTCGCGCCGGTAACGACTACCCGCGGTGCAGCACTCCAAGGATTGTTGGCTCCAAAGCGGGGGAGGGGAGCCCCTGCAGCGGAACCAGGGCCCGAAGAGCCTACGGAGGCGGCGGCCGAAGGACTTATCCAAGCGCCGCCAGCAGAAACACGCGACCCTGCTGAAACGAGATTACCTGCTGGTGAGCCGCCGATGGATAATCCGCCCACTGAAAAGGAACGCACCAGGGAGACGCCCCATGACTTGGCTGGGAAGCGGGAGGAGCCCAAAACCGCATCTGCCAAGACCTCAAAGGACGATGATGAGCAGCGACCTGTTTCTAAAAAGGCAGCTAACTCGACCCGAGCTTCCCAACTGGTTTCGGGGGCACTGCGCAATGTAGGAGTCTACCTACCTCCGGAGCTCCTCGCTCAAGTAAAGGACGCCGTTTACCAAAAACGGACCACGTATGCGGATCTGCTAATTGATGCCTTCGAAGCGGTCGACGACAAACAGATCGCCAAGGGGTTCACCACCGAGACCGTGCTGACCAAATCGGGCATGCCGCGCCGAGCCCCGCGGAAGCGAGGAGAGGCTGGCATTCAGATCCAGCTCCGTCTCGACGGCCTGCAAGTGGCCTGGCTCGATGAGAAGGTCACCGAATTCGACGCACCGTCACGCAGTGCCTTGGTCTCGAGCGTCTTCAAGCTATATATCCAGGATTCATTGGCGTGATGTTGCCATATCTTCCGACTTAGGTCACTACGGAAGATGTCCGCCTTAATTATGGCTTGGACTATGGCATGACTTATGGCACGAAAGCGGAAACGACCGAGGTGAACGGGCCGCAGCGTCAACGGAATTGAGCTCTACCGAGCCTTAACTTAAACCTCATCCTGTTCTACCGAAGGCTATGTCGGACAACGACCATTCGTCAGGTGGCCCCTCGAAGGTTTCCCAGGGATAGTCATCATCGGGGGAGAGTAGCTCGGCCACGCTGTTGACGTTTTTAGCGAGCCATTCGCGCCAAATGATGCGGTCATTGCGGTAGCGCTGTATTTGCACAGCAACAGCTTCCAAGACACCGAACTGCTCCGCGAGCTGCCTCAGTGATGTCGCGGCGACGGTGAACCAAGAGCGTGCACCGTCGCGTGTAATAAGGTTCCAGCCGACGAGGACTTCGAGGGCTTCATGTACCGCAGACCGGGACAGCCTGGTGGTGATGACGATTTCGGTGGTGGACAGGCCGGGGGAGTGTTCCAGTGCTTCGTAGACGAATGCCGCCGGCAAACCCATTTCCCGAAAGACCGGACGCAGGGCGTGGATCTTACCTTTCTGCCAGGTGGCGTCCTCAGCCGCGGACTTCAGCTCCTCGGGAATAGTGAGCATATATAGGTCGCCCTTTGTTCCACGCGCTTCCTCAACCAAGGTGACCAAAGGATCTTTCTCGGAACGCAGCTCCCGCAAGTGAAGACCGACAGTGGTGTGATCGAGACCCGTAGCCACAGCAATGGAGCGGACCCCAAATTCGATGAAGCGCGATGCTGTCATGTGGGCTGCCTCTCCCAGAGCCCGCAACACCATCCTCCTCGCCATCCCGGTCCTTGATTGCTGGTAGTTGACCTCCCGGATTCTGAGAGCACTGCGCCAGGTCCGGATAAACCGATGCTCTGCATCGGGATTCGACATTGGATTTAGTCCCTTTACTTGCCCCGCCTGTGTAGTTGGCTGGCTAGTGGGGGATCTGCGGACATTGTCACTCCGGTTCTTTTTGGCCGGGTTTTTGCTGAGATAAGAGAGGGCGTTCATCCAGTCCCTGCGCAGGGCCGGGAGCCGGTGACGGGCTGCGTAGCGGGCGTAGAAGGAGGCCAGTCCCGGCCAGGTTCCCTGGAGCATCCGGCGCTCCACATCCACGAGCTGCAGGCCCGCGGCCGCGGCGTTGACCAGGACGGCCTGGCGGGCATCAGAATCGGTGGCGTACCGGTTGGTGTCGTACATTCCGGTCTGGGCCAGGACCTGCATCGCCCGGGACATGCGGCCCACGGGTTGGTTGGAGGCGGGGGCGCCGGCGGTTGCCGGGGTGAAGGATTCTTCCTGCCGGAGGGCACGGACGGCCTTGATCTCGGCGGCCAGGTCTTTAGTCATGGCCGCCCACACCGAGGCGCTGTTGGGCCGGCGGGCAATGTCGTAGGCCATGGACAGGCTCATCGCCAACTCCTGGTAACCGCCGCGCTTGTGCGGTGAACCGGGGGTTCGCATGCAGCCATGCAGCAGGTTCTGGTGCGGGGTCTTGTCCAGGGTCCGGTAGCGGGTGCCCAGCGCCTCGACAAGATCACGCGCTTCAGAGAAGGTGACCCGCTGCGCCAGCGGAACGTAGACGTGTCGGCCACCGTTGGGGGAGTAGTCCTCGATCCAGCGGGCACCCACCGAGTGAAGCCAGGTCTGAACGGCCCGGACGTCGGCCTGGACCCAGTCCTGGCCGGCTACTGAGGAGTCGAAGTCGAGGAAGATCGCAGCGCAGGTACCGTCCTTACCAAAAATCCGGACCGCGGCGGGAACAGAGGGAAGAGCCTCCGTGAGGTTTCGTTCATGTTTTTGCGGATACGACTTGCCGGCGTCCTTGGAAAGGCGAACACGCGGCTGGCCGGCCAGCAGAGGTGTTAGAGCTGCCCATGCTTTAGATGCTGTGTCTCGTTGATTTGACACGCCTCTAACTGGGCATGCTGGAAGCACGGAGATGTACTGATGTACGATGTGAGTAATCCTTTCGGGGATTGAGGTACGAAAAAGGGCCGATCCTGCCAGATCGGTTTTATAGCAACACAAGGGATGGCCTACTCAGGCCCTCCACGACTTACAATCTGATCCGCCGGCAAGCAATCCAGAGGGTAAGTCTCAAGCTTCGAAGGCCCGCCCAGTGCGGGCCTTCTTTTGTTATGAGGCGATGCGGATGGGCAACTCCTGCTGATAGTCGTCTTGGTCGAGGGCGGCCAGATCTTCCTTCAGTTGTGGCTCGACAACGGACAGAAGGTATTCCGTGACGGTCAGGCCCTTATGGGCTGCCACTTTGGCGATACCGTCAGCGGTGGGTTCGGGTGAGCGAAAACCAATGAACTTACGCAGGCCTTTGCTGGGGCGCCCGCCGCCTCGATTAACTGCTACTGCCGTCATTTGCTTGTCCTTTGATTTTGTAGCCGCGTTAACGGCTACAGCTTCATCGTTGTATTGCCTGCCACCAAGACGACTTGCATGTCCCTGCGACTGCTCTGAAACTATCACCGGCCAGTAACGCCTCTCAGGATTTGTTTTCAGAAAACGGGAGCGTGTCGCCTTTGTGACCTGCTGCTTTGGCCTTCTTGGGGTGAGGAGCATCGGCGGAGCGTCGCTCAGAAGCCCTTGGCCACAGCTGCGGCGGCGGCGAGCCAGGCTCGTTGGGTGGGGGGTTGGAGGGCGTCGTAGCGGATGGGTCCGTTGACCAGGGCGGGGTCGTAAGGGATGCGGACGACGGCGCGTACGTGCGGCGTGAAGGCTTCGGCAATCCTCTGGGCTTCGTCTTTGGCGCGTTTGAGCGCGTCGCCGCTCATGCTTCGCTTGGCGTCGGTGGATTCAGAAACGATGACGACGGCGTTGCGGGCCAGTTCTGCGTCGTGGCCGCCGCGGGATGCGAGGGTTTGGAGGGTCAGGCGGGCGGCTTCGGCGCGGTCTTCGATGGCTGTGACTGGGACGACGAGCTGGTTGGTGTGGTGGATCATGCGGCGCCAGTTGGCTGCGCGGGCGGTGTTTCCGGAGTCCATGATGATGAGCCGGTAGTAGCGGGTGAGTACCTGGTGGGCGATGTCCACTTCTTCGGCGGTCACTTCGTGGTCGCCTTCGTCGTTTTCGTCCGAGCGCAGGACGTCGAACTTGTCTGCCGTCTGGTGGTGGACGAAGCGGGCGATCTCGGCTGCCTGGGCGCTGGGGGAGAGCAGCGCTTGGGAGGAGTCGATGAGGTCCAGGACGCTGTTGTCGTGCCCGCCCTTTTCGGTACGCCAGCCGAGGGTGCCTTGTGATTCGTTGTTGTCCCAGGCGACGGTCGCCGCTCCGCTGTAACGGGCCAGGATCGCGCTGAGCATGACGACGGTGGGGGTCTTATTCGCGCCGCCCTTGCGGTTGACGACGGCCACCGTGCGGGGGCCGGGCCAGTGTTGGCTCACGGTGCGGATGTCTTCGCGTTCGGCCAGCTCTTCGGGGGAGGGGTCCATGCGGAAGCCGAGACGGCTAAGGGCGCCGCGCCAGCCGCGAGTGGCGGGCTGCAGCACGGGCGCGCTGACAAGGAACGAGGTGTCTCTGAGGCTGCGCCGTGCAGCAGGCTCAGCGGCCGCTGTGGGGGCTGGGGCGGGCTCCTGACCGGGCACGGCCGTCACAGCTGCACCGTAGGTCGTCGGCGCAGCGTCGGTGGGTTGTGTGGGCGTTTCCTGGATCGCGGTGGCGTCGGGAACCTGAGCGGACGCGGGCGCGGTCAGAACCTTGGCCGGCTCGGGCAAAGGAACGGTCGTGGCGGGTGGGGTGTCCTGTCCTCCACGGTTGGTGGGCTTGGTCGGGGTTGCTTCGCTGACGACGCCGTCGGGGGAGACGATGATGAGGCCTTGGCCGTCGGGGTCGGTGGTGCTGACGCGGACGGGGCGGCCGAGCTGGACGGCGGTTGCGGTAATGAGGCGAAGCGCATCGTTCAGGACGGCGGCTTCGTTGTCGGCCTCGATCGCGTGGGAGGTCCCGTTGATGGTGACTTCGCCGGTGCCGTTGGTGCGGAGAACGGCGTTGATCTTGGGGAAGTCGAGTGCTTGGGTTTCCATCATCTTTCCTTACTTTGTGCCGTTCGGGGGCGTGAAGCGGTTGACCTGCCAGGGCTTGCCGACGGCGCTGCGGAGCAGCTGCACGTCGTAGTCGCCGGCGTCGGTGGGGAACACGACATGCAAGCCGAAGCCGTTGTTCTCATCGATCTTGAGTTGGCCGGGTCCGGTGACCTTGGTGGCCGGGATGTTGGCGGGGTCAACGTATTGGTAGTCGGCAGTGGCTTGGGCGGTGAGGACCTGGCCGAGGTCCTGGATCCATTGCTTGTCGTTCACGGTGGGACGGGCGTAGAGCGTCATGGCCTTGGTCGCGGTGTCCAAGGCTGCTGTTTTGCTTGCCCCGTCCCAGGCGATGCCGAGGGTGGTCGGTGCTGTGCCGCCGGAAGCCTGGGGTTTGCCTCCTGCGCTGAGCGTGGCAGGAACCGCTGTGGAAATGCTGGGCGAGGGTTCCGCGGGTGTTGTACTGGCTGCCGGCGCGCACCCGGTACACAGGAGCAGGGCCGTGAAGGCTGTCAGCGTGCGTTTCATGGTTCCTCCGGTGAGTCGTTGCCGGGCAGGTAGAGAAAGGCACTCGGTGTGCCGTTGGGGACGGTGCGGGTGTAGTAGGTGTGGTCGTTCGGGACGGGGTTGCCGTTGTAGCCCTCTTCGACGAAGCTGCCGTCGCCGTTGACGGCTTTGACGATTCCGACGTGGCCGTAGGTGCCGTCGGCGCCTCCAGCGCCGGGGGAGTACCAGACAACGGCACCGACACGCGGCGTCCTGCCGGTGGGCCAGCCTTTAGCGTCCCATCCGTCCTTCCACGTAAGCGCGGAACCGAGGAGGGCACCGTCGGGCCGGAAGGTGCCGTTGAGGACCTTGTAGGGGGCAGCGGTGCTGCCGAGCTGCTGGTTGATGCGCCAGAGGGCGAAGTCAACGCATTCGCGATTGAACATGCCCAACGGGGAGGCCGAGTAGATCTGCGCGGTGCGCCAGGGCAGGTCATCGCCCTTGCCGGACTCGCCCGGGATGCCGCACAAGCTTGTGCCCCCGGCGTCGGTAATTTTGGCGTCGCCCAGGGCGGCCACGACCTCGACGGCGGCCGGCCAGTAGGTCTGGTAGTGGAACGGGTCGGCGTTGCGCTGGACCCTGTGGGCGGCTGTGGTCGGTTCGAGCTGTTCCCAGCCGCTGATGTTCTGCAGGGCCTTGAAGAAGTTGGTGGCGGAGGCGGTGGGGTTCATGCGGTCCTGGTAGGTTCCCCAGGATCCGTTGTCGCGCTGCTGGAACAGGCCCCGGGAGTCGGGGCCAGGACCGTCGCCGTGGTCCAGAATGCGCAGTCCGGACTCTCCCATGGCCGTCATGACACCGATGGTTTGGCCCCGCACGGACAGGCCAAGGGATTTGCCGGCGTTGATGACCAGGGCCGCGTTTTTCAGCTGCTCTCCCTCATAGCCGGCGACAGCCACCTTGGGCAGATCACTTGCGTCGACGCTGACGCCTGTGCCGGTTGGTGAGCACACGTCGGCCGCGGCCTGGGAGCCGCCGCCGAACAGGATGATGGACAGCACGAGCCCGATGGGGGCAAGGACGGCACCGGCAGCCAGTACGGGCGTGTTTGATCTCGACTGCATGTGTCCCCCTCACATTCGCTCGGCTGCTTCGTGCTACTGCTGCTGGTCCTCGGTCTCCCCGGGTGTTTGGCCCTTCCGCAGAGTGTTCCGGTTTTCCCAGACCCAGTCTTTGACTTGATCTCTGGCGATCAACCATGTCTTCTCGACTTGGTAAGCAGGAATCACTCCGGTTTGGAGCCAGCGGTAGACGGTGTTTCGGGAGAGCCCGAAGATCTCCTCGAGGTCCTGGGGCGTCAGACGCTCCGGGTACTTTGCGAAGAGAGCTTCCAGGTACTTCGGGTCCACGCTCAGTCCGTCCCACCGCATGAAGCCATCGTAGACCATAAATTGGTACTGTGATGTACTAGGAGTGACTGAAAGGTATTAAAGCTGTTGTTCGGGGTCACCTTTGGCCTTTCGTGTCGGATGGTACCGATACGATCTTTGCGGACATTACTAGGGGATGTGAAATGCCGGTCTCAAAGAACCGCTGGGTGACGCCCGGCGCTGACACTATCGACGAACCCACTTTGGCCCTCCCAGAAGAGCCCCCGTTCGTCCCGACGGGAGCGACCAGGCCGCAGCGAAGTGTTCCCCAGCCAGACCACGCGGACAGGCTTCCACGACGGGACGTCTCCGGGAGGGCACCGGGGTTTTGGTGGCTTGGCGTCCGCGGCGGCGCCGGCGAAACCTCACTAGCCCGCCTGGACAAGAACACCAAGGCCGCCGGACATCACTGGCCGGTCACCACGGCCGGCTCCGTCGTTGTCCTCGTGGCCCGTTCCAATATCCCTGGCCTGCGCGCAGCGCGCCTGGCGGCCACTGAATGGGCATCACGGTCCCTTCCCGGGATCCACGTCGCCGGCCTCGTGGTCATGGCCGACGCTCCCGGACGGCTCCCCAAAGAAATCCGAGACTTCTCCCGCGTCGTTGCCGGGGGAGTGCCCCACGTCTGGCATTTCCCCTGGGTCGACGCATGGCGCTACGGCCACGACGTTGCCCCCGAAGACCTTCCCAAAGAAGCCCGCACCATCCTTGAGCAGGTGCGCCTCGCCGTAACTGCCGCCGCCGGACTCCCTGCCAAGTAGAAAGAAGAAACACCCATGTTGTTCTCCAAAGCCCTCGAATGGTCCAGCTTTGCCATCACCGAAATACCGAACCCCGGCATGGGTGAGGCCCCTCCCGGCTCTGAAGGCCTGCTGACCATCCTCAAATGGATCGCCTGGATCGTCTTCGCCCTGGCCGTCGCAGGGATCCTCATCACCGCCGGAACGATGATGATCAACAACCGACGCGGCGAAGGCGGCGAGCACGCCGGACGCCTGGCATGGGTCCTGGGCGGCTGCATCCTGGCAGCCTCCGCCGGCGGTGTCGTAGGCGCCCTGGTCTAATAAGGAGCGACAAGCCATGACTGAACCGACCATGAACGAAGACCAGAACCCGCTGACCAAACCTAAGTTCATCATCTCGGCCGTTGTCGTGGCGCTGATAGTCGCGCTCGGGATCATCCTGGCCCTGCTCCCTCGTGGGGGAGGAACCCCGACAGCCGAGCCGAGCAATCCCGGATCCACCACCGCCAGCACCCAGCCCAGCGAGGCAGCGGCTGCCAGTGTCTGTGGCCTGCCCTCCGGCGACCAGAACAAACCAGCCACCACACCCACCGACACCAAATGGGAACTCGTCGGAAAGATCGCCGCACCCACATCACCCACGCAATACGGGCCCGGCAAGACCGAAACTAACGGCCTCCGCTCCTGCTTCGCACACTCACCCACCGGCGCTCTCTACGCCGCGGCAAACATGACTGCGTTGTCGGCAGCTGGAAAAGCAGATCTCGTTTACCAGCAGTTGGCACTCCCGAGCCCGGAGCGAGATGCCGTGCTGAAGTCATCTCCCACAGCTGCACCGAGCTCCGTCACCGCCCAATTAGCCGGGTTCACATTTCGCTCCTATGACGCTGACCGGGCCGTCATTGATCTTGCCTTCAAGGGAGCCAACGGAACCTTCATCTCCATTCCAGTCCCGCTCCAGTGGTACGGAGGCGACTGGAAGTTCGTTGTCCCGGCTACCGGGGACACTGGTGCACGGCAGATTACAGACCTGGGCGGCTACATCGAATGGTCCGGCGTCTAGATGGCTGACTGCACAGGCCTGAATGTCATTAATCCCTTTTGCCAAGCAGGTGCGGCAATCGAGGACGTCGCAAACGACTCGGTCAAAAACATGGCTAAAGCGATTGCCGATGCCGTCGGACAGACCGTGCAGACGTTGGGGACTTTTTGGGTGAATGTGGGCACTCCCGCGGTCACCTCGGCACCTGGTGGGTCGACCGCGAGTGATCCGGTGTTGTTCCTGCAGAACAGTCTCTACTTTTGGACGGCGTCCCTTGCCGTGCTGTCGGTCCTCGTGGGGGCGGCCAAGATGGTGATCGAACGCAGGGGTGCACCCTTGCGGGATCTGGCGCGTTCGCTCGCGACCCTGATCGTCGTCTCCGGAGCGGGTGTAGCGGCAGTGGGCCTGCTGACGGTGGCTGCGGATCAGTTCTCTGCCTGGATCATCAAGAACTCCACGAACGGGACCTCGTTCAACGAGAACATCACAGCAATGCTGGCACTGTCGGCCACCAGCCCGATCGGGGCGATCATGATCATCCTGCTGGGACTGATCGCGATTCTGGCCTCCGTGATGCAGATCGTGCTCATGATCATCCGTGGCGGCCTGCTGGTCATCCTGACGGGGATCTTTCCCACGGCCGCAGCTTTTACCAATACCGAGGCTGGCAGGGGCTGGTTCCAGAAGTGCACGGCCTGGTTGATCGCCTTCATTCTCTACAAGCCCGCGGCCGCCATCATCTACGCCACCGCGTTCCAGCTCAGCGGCACCAAGATCTTCGGCAACGCTGGTGACGGCAAGGACTTCGGCTCGGCACTTCTGACAACGGTCACGGGCTTGGCCCTGATGGTGATCGCGTTGTTCGCGATGCCGGCACTTATGCGCTTCGTCACCCCCATGGTCGGTGCTGTCGCCGGCGGCGGTGGAGCGTTGGCTGCGGGAACGGTCGGGGCACTGGCTTCCGGGGCCATCAGCATGGGCAGTGCCGGACGAGGCGGCGGCCCATCCACCAGCGGGGCGGCAACCCACGGCACATCAAGCCACAGCCCCGGATCGCAGGGCCCCTCGGGAACTGGAAACGAGGGAACAGCGGGAGGCTCCGGCACAGCAGGAAAGAACAGCAGCCGGGGTTCAGGGGCCACGGGAGTGCAGCCCGGAATCGGCTCTGCCGCATCTAGCGGCGCCGGCAGTGCTGTGTCAGGCAGCGGGGTTGCGGCCGCGGGCGGTGCAGCAGCGGCGGGTGCCGGCGGCGTCGCGGTCCTGGCCGCGCAGAAGGGCGTCGAAGCCGGCCAGGCCGCTTCCGGCGCGATCAAGGACATGAGTGAAGAATCCACGGGGGGTGCCTGAGATGGCAGCTATCGAGAACACGTACAGGGAGCCGACCTACGGCAACTGGCGGCGGCCGCGTAAGGCCGGCATCGGCACCCTTGGCGGCCTGGCCACGGCAGGACTGTTTGTAGGCCTGATCATCACGGTGATCTGTCTTTTCGTCGGCGGCTGGTTCCCTGGCCTTGTCTCGCTCCTCATTCTCGGAGTGATGCTGTCCGCCGTCTCGGTGACCGACAAACACAACAAATCCGTGGGGGAGCGGCTTTTCGCGCGCCTGGCGTTCCGCTCGGCACGGCGCAGGAAGGCCAACATCTACCGCTCCGGCCCGTTGGGCCTGACGCCCTGGGGCGAATTCCAGCTGCCCGGAATCGCCGCCGGGTCCAAGCTGTATGAGTTTACGGACTCCTATGGGCGCCCGTTCGCGTTGATCCACCTTCCCTCCACCGCCCACTACACCGTTGTCTTCGGCACCCAGCCCGACGGGGCGTCCCTGGTCGACCCCGAGCAGATTGATGCCTGGGTGGCGAACTGGGGCGGCTGGCTCGCTTCGTTGTCGAATGAACCTGCCGTCGTGGCAGCATCGGTCACGGTCGAAACAGCCCCCGATTCCGGGGCACGGCTGCGCCGGGAAGTCGAATCCAACATCCACGACGACGCTCCGGACATCGCCAAGGCCATGCTCCGGGAGGCCCTGGCCACCTACCCGCAGGGGTCGGCCACCATCCGGGCCTGGGTCGCGCTGACGTTCAGCGCCGCTGCCCGGGCAGGCGGCAAGCGACGCACCGCAGACGAGATCGCCAAGGATCTCGCCTCACGGCTTCCCAGCCTGACCGAGCGCCTCGAATCTACCGGCGCCGGGGCATGCGCGCCGTTGAACGCCCAGGAACTGTGCGAGGTCGTTCGGGTCGCCTACGACCCTGCAGCAGCCCGGCTCATTGACGAAGCCCACTACCAAGGCACCCCGGTTGACCTGGACTGGAGCGAGGTCGGACCGTCCGCCCATCAGGCCGACTGGGACGGCTACCGCCACGACTCCGGCCACTCTGTCTCCTGGTCGATGACGGGAGCGCCCCGCGGCCACATCCTCGCCTCGGCCCTGGGCCGCCTGGTGGCACCCCACGGGGAAATTGCCCGTAAGCGCGTCACGCTGCTGTACCGGCCGATCGACGCCGGCCGAGCGGCCACCATCGTCGAATCAGACCAGACCAGCGCTCTCACCCGCGCCTCCTCCACCAACCGGCCCACCGCCCGCGCCCTGGTCGACGCCCGCGCCGCACAGGCCACCGCAGCCGAAGAAGCCAAAGGCGCCGGGCTGGTCAACTTCGGCATGGTCGTCACCGCCACGGTCCTGTCCGCCCGCGACCTTGAAGACGCCGTCGCCGTCGTCGAGGGCAACCTCGGCCCCTCGGCCCGACTGCTGCTACGCCGCGCCTACGGCTCCCAGGACTCCGCATTTGCCGCGTCCCTGCCACTGGGCCTGGTCCTGCCCAAGCACCTGAAGGTGCCCGAAGAGATCCGCGAGGCCATGTAATGTTCGGCAGCCGTACCAAACACCAGCGCAAAGCCCCATCCACGAAGCTGGCGCCCGCGGTCGCGCGCCGCCCGGGCCTGCGCGGCTGGCGCGGCCGCGGACAGGGCGAAGCCGTCTACGTCACCGCCGCCGACGAATGGCGCGGCACCTCGGTCCAGGTCTGCGGTCTCTGGCCATTCGTGGGCGGATCCGGCACCCCCATCCTCGGGGTTCCGATCGGCGTTCACACCGACACCGGAGCCCCGTTCGGGGCCGATCCGATCAGCTGGTTCATGCACGGCATGATCAACAACCCCTCCATGTTCGTCCTCGGGCTGCCGCACTACGGCAAGTCCACCCTGGTCCGGCACATCGTCCTCGGCCTGGCCGGCAGGAGCATCAACCCGCTGATCCTCGGTGACCTGAAACCGGACTACGTTGACCTCATCGAAGCCCTCGGCGGGCAGGTCATCAGCCTCGGCCCCGGACGCGGTCACCTGAACGTCCTGGACCCCGGTGAAGCCACCGAAGCTGCCGCCAGGCTGCACGCCGCAGCCGAAGAACACCGTGCCGCCGCGAACAAGGCCACCGATCAGGCCGCAGCCGCGGAACTTCACGCGGCAGCGGTGAAGGCGGAGAAGCTGGCCGAACAGCTGATGGCCGACTCACACAACCGGCGCCTGAACATGATCACCGCGCTGATCACCATCGTGCGGAACGCCAAGCCCAGCGCCCACGAGGAATCCCTGATCGACCGGGCCCTGCACATCCTGGACGAGCGCCTGGACCGGGTCCCGTTGGTCGGTGACCTGATCGAGGTCATCAAAGACGCCCCCGACGAACTCCGGGCCATCGCCCTGGACCGCGGCGACATGAGCCGCTACCTCGACGCGACCGACCAGCTGCGCCAGTCGCTGTACTCCCTGAACGGTTCGGGCCGCTTCTCGGACATGTTCTCCCAGCCCACCGACCAGCCGATGGACCTGACCAAGCCCGTGGTCTTCGACCTCTCCGGGATCTCCGACACCCAGCGCGATATCCAGGCGGCCTGCCTGCTGGCCTGCTGGTCCACCGGATTCGCGACCGTCCAGGTCGCCCACACCCTGGCCGACGCCGGCCTCGAGCCGCGGCGGAACTACTTCGTCGTCATGGATGAACTCTGGCGGGCCCTGCGCTCCGGTGAAGGCATGGTCGACCGGGTCGACTCCCTCACGCGACTGAACCGCACCGAAGGTGTCGGGCAGGCCATGATCACCCACACCATGAGTGACCTCGAAGCGCTGCCCACCGAATCCGAGCGGATGAAAGCCCGCGGCTTCGTCGAACGCTCCGGGATGGTCGTCTGCGGCGCGCTGCCCGGAGCCGAAATGGAAAAACTCAACAAAGCCGTCACCCTGTCCCGGGCCGAGCAGGCCCGGCTCATCTCCTGGGCGGACCCGGGGTCATGGACCGACGTCGGCGGATCCCGCAAACGGGTCCGCCCGGGCCTGGGCAAGTTCCTCTTCAAAGTCGGCGGCAGACCGGGGGTGCCCGTAGCTCTCAAACTCACCAGCGTTGAAGAGAAACTGCACGACACAAATAAGCGCTGGACGATCAGCGGCGAGGGGCAGAACTGATGGGCGCACCAAACAGCGGCAAACGCTCAGGACTCGACACCGAAACAATCCTGCTCTGGACCGTCATCACTATCGTGGTGCTCGGTGTCGGCGCAGTGACCGGGGCAGTGCACCTCGGGTCAATGCTGTCCGGCGACGGGCAGACACTGCCAGCCAACCCGTTTGAGCTGGTCTTCGGCCTGCTCTCGCGCGAGGTCACCTGGCCCGCGGCCGCGACCTGGGTACTGGTCGTCTTCGGCGCCCTCGCCATCGTCATGGCCGTCCTGGTGCTCCGTGCGGTCCTGCGTCGACGGTCGAAGCGGTCCCGGGTGGACGCCGCGGCCCAGCACATGGCCAAAGGCCGGGACCTGCGCGCCCTGAGCCTGCGCGGTGCCACTGCCACGGCCGAACGCCTGGGCGTGAAAGGCGCACCCGGTGTCCCGGTCGGCAAGACCGTCCTGGGCGGGCAGATGGTGTACGGATCCTGGGAAGACATGCACATCGACATCTGGGGACCCCGCACCGGTAAGACCACCTCCCGGGCAATCCCCGCGATCCTCGCCGCCCCGGGAGCCGCTTTGGTGACCTCGAACAAGCGGGACATCGTCGACGGCACCCGCGACGTCCGCGCTGCGGAAGGCCCGGTGTGGGTGTTCGACCCGCAGGCCGTCGCACTGGAGGAACCTTCCTGGTGGTGGAACCCGCTGTCCTACGTCACGGACGAAGTGCGCGCGGCTCGCCTGGCCGATCACTTCGCCGCCGGTTCCCGCGGCCCGGACGCCAAAACGGACGCCTACTTCGACCCGGCCGGCCAGGACCTGCTCGCCGGGCTCCTGCTCGCCGCCGCCCTCGACGGCCGCCCGATCACTCAGGTGCACACGTGGCTGACCCGGCCCGCAGATGACGAAGCGGTGGACATCCTCAAGACCCACGGCTTCCTGCAGACGGCGAACGCTGTCGGCGGTGTCATCAACGCCCCCGAAAAGCAACGTGGCGGCGTGTACGGCACGGCCCTGCAGATGGCGTCCTGCCTCACCAACCGCCAGGTCGCCCGCTGGGTGACACCTCAGGGCGACAATGACTCACGGCCTCAGTTTGATCCGGCAGCGTTCGTCCGGTCCAAGGGCACCCTGTACAGCCTGTCCAAAGAAGGCAAAGGCACCGCCAGCCCACTCGTCACGGCGCTGACCGTGGCCACGGTCGAGGCCGCCGAAGAACTCGCCGTCCACTCACCCGGCGGCCGGCTCGCTACACCCATGGTCGGCGTCCTCGATGAAGCAGCCAACGTCTGCCGCTGGCGCGAGCTCCCAAACCTCTACAGCCACTACGGCTCCCGCGGCATCGTCCTGATGACCATCCTCCAATCCTGGTCCCAAGGCGTCGAAGTATGGGGACGCGACGGCATGCGCAAACTCTGGTCCGCCTCCAACATCAAGGTCTACGGCGGCGGCGTCGCCGAAGCAGAATTCCTCAACGAACTCGCACAACTCGTAGGCGAATACCGCTACTCCAACACCACTCGCAGCCGCTCAAAACAAGGCACCTCCTACAGCCACGACGACGACCGCAAAGAACGCACCCTCGACGTCTCAGACCTGGCCGCGTTCCCCCGCGGCCGAGCCATCATGTTCGCCTCCGGCGCCCCAGCCGCACTCCTGGAAACAGTGCCCTGGATGAACGGACCACAGGCTGATGCAGTGCGCGCCTCGATCACCGCACACGACCCCGCCAACAAACCCGCAGCCCAAACGGCGGCCGGGAACCGGTGGATCGCTGCAGGCGCCTCCCATGACTGAAGGTTTGGGGGAGTGGGACGACGAACTCGAGGACACCGCAGACCCCAAGGAGCGGGCCGAGGAAGAACAGGATGCCCCTGAGCTGTTCTACCCGAACGTCGCCGAATTCGTCAGCAACAAGCTGGCCACAAGCTACCGCCGGCAACTCAACGTCCAAGGCGGGGTGACCTGGTGCCCGCAATGGTGGAAGCACGCAGAAGCGATCAGCCGGCTCGAAGCGCTCTGGCGGGCCTGGGAGTTCCTGCGCTTGGACGGGACAACGGGAATGAGTGTGTGGTGGCGCGACCACGCAGACCACCACATGTCCGTCCTGCTCTCAACAGACGGCCCATTCAAAGGCTGCACCCCAGACGACGGCCACCGCGCCAAACTCGCCCCGCTACCCTGCGAAGGACCTCCCAAGGGGCTGTTCTGAACATGGTTTCAACCAATGCTCAAAGGTGACCAAACGGGCGGTCCACGGTGGGGTCAATCCGCGTTATCCACGGCTGGAAATCGGGAGCCATCGGGAAAGCTCCCTCAGCAGCAGTAGCGGTGGATAACCTATCAGGATTGTCCCGGCTGTGGGCAGCGGACATTCACGGTTGTGGTTACGGCGATGCTGCCTTCTCGCTGTTGACGATGGCAATGCTTGCCGGGAAGCCTTGGAAAGTACGACTAAAGGAATGGAACCTGCGCTACTCGGGGTCACCAAGACGAGTTGACTGATGCCTGTCTCAGACCGCCTAACGCAAAGTTGGTGTAATGGCCAATATGAGAGTGGTGCAGGGTTGCCGGAGGGCTGCATCACAAATTCTGGTGTTCTGTCGTTGTGTGTCATACTCTGTAAGTGCCTGTTGCGCTGAGCTTCAGGAAGTAAACCCGAGACCCGGCCGGACGACCGCGGCGCTCGGGTTTTGCGTTTAAGTAATCGGCTTAACGCTCGCCACTACCGGCTCAATGAGCTGGCGCCATGATCCACCCTTGGCCCAGCACCACGCGATCGCATCCGGGATTACCAACAACTGCTCCTGGGCTGACTTCGCGTGTTCGTAGCGCATCCGCTCCTTACATCCAGCCTTTCGCGAGAACTCGATCAGGCATTCGCGGTCGCGTTGGACAAGCGAGTCATCCTTGTCAATGACGAGCAGTGACTGCCCTGGACGAGCCGCGACGTCGTTGACAAGTTCGCGGAGACACTCAGCTCGCCGTTCACGTTCGTTGGAAAATCTACGTCCGGCATCATAAACGGTCGCCTCAACTTCAGAACGGATGATCACGTCGATGATGGCTTTTCTGCGTGAGTCCCTCTCATCCTTCATGTGCAGGCCACGCTGTCCAGGCAAGACAAGTCCACGCAGTTCCCGACGCACGTCGGCAAGGCCCGCGGGAACCAAGACTCCGGCAACGAGCAGATAGCCTCGTTGCTTGGTTTCATCAATAAAGAAGTTGTTCCTAGTCAACACGTCGGGCGCATGCCTCACTCATCCCTGTCCTCCGCGACCTTACCGGCCGCGTCCTCACCGCTCCTTCGGTTGGATGCAACCGTCTGTGCTGGCTTCTTCAAGTCCACGATCAGCATGTTTTCGTCGCGTTCAGGGACCCACCTCTTTGCAATCGACGTATCTATGCCAATGAACTTGGTGAACATCGTGCCGGCGATCAACACGATGCCCTTTTTCTGCCCTTTTGTTCCGGCGGGGCCCTGCCTGCGAGTCGGGTAGGCGTTGGGATCGGTCAACTTGGCAGCTTGGATGGCTATGAGCTGGTTCTCCTCATCCCATAGGAACTCGACAGCCTCCGGCTCGTCGATCAAAGCAAAGGCGGCTTCGTTCAGTGAGAACATGCCACGCTTCTGGATCGTTACCGTAGGGACTGTTGGCGCCGGAGCGCTCCCCTTCTCGAAAACTTTGAAAGCCATCCTGGCTGCCTCTTTCCCTTTCGCTATTCCGCGCCCGTAAGGCGCCTGAAAAGATTCTAACGCATAGTATCGATGGGTGCGTTCATGGAGGCGATGGAAAATTTCAGTTACTCGGGTCAGCCATACCGAGAAGTTAGTGACCTATGTCACCAGCTCGAGAAATTGAGTGTGGCTATCAGTTGCTCGTTCCGCATGGATAGATCAGCACTTCACGTTCAAAGCACTTTCACCGAGTCGTTGAATTGGTTACAGGAAGGTCTGGACAACTACGGTCAAGTTAGAGCCACTACTAACTTGCGTCAGATCCGTACTTACTTCTGCACGCTCTGGCCCCGGCTTAGAACAGGAGCTCATCTCTGCAGATCCCCTTCCCGGGACGGGCACTCCTGGCTAGAGGTAGCGGGTGCCTTGGAGAAGATGCCGGCCAGCAGTACTCCCGCTGAATACATGGAAAGTCCGCCAAGACTCTAGGCCGGCAATGGGCAAGGTGCTGGCCGCAGCGATCGATACATCCTGTTCTGAATTTCTGCTCCGACCGGCAATTTTGCCGTTGCCTCACGATCTCAGCACATTCAGGCGCACCGTACGATACCCATTTCAGTTGTACAGGCACCCTGCGGTGACGAAGGCGATTGTCGCTGCGGGCCGAAGATCCGGCGGACGATTTTCTTCATAGGAGCATTCAGCCGCGGCCTGTAGCGAGCGAAAATATCGCCTTCTCGACCTGGACGGGAGTTCGTCCATGTCGCTCCCCCCAAACGCCTAGTGTTTCCAGATACTCCGCGTATGAAGCGGACTTGTTGGGATTCAAGCGAATGAACGCGTTTTCGCGCATCCAACGGACTATTTGCTTATCGAGAATCGGGGCAGCGTTGGCGTCGTCGGGCCCCTGCAACGACGAGCAGAAGTACAGCCATTTCGTGAAGTACGAGGGGCCCAGATGCTTGATTCTGCCATCGTTGTTCATAAGCCTGAAGGCGTCTAACGGCCCGTTCTCACGGACTTTTCGGGAACCAGCCTCCAACCGCTCGACCACAGACGCGTCAATTGGCAGATGTCGGGCGGGCGCGCTCCTATCGTCGGTTTGGGTCAGTACCCATCTAGTACGCAGTGGACCTAAACCTGTCGTGCCCCAACCCCAAATCATCGCAGGGACGAAAGCAGACAGCACACGCCCCTGAGCAAGTTCGTGCAACACAACGTCACGCGTAGACTGTCGGTCAACTCGATCCGGAAGTTTGTCCAGGATCTCGAGCACGTCAGCTAGGTCATGTAGTTCCTTCCGCCACTTATCGCGATGCCAGGGGAAGGATTTTTGCGGTTTCGGTTCTTCTCCCAGCAATCCTTCAAGGAGAGGTGGAACATCAGGCGTCATGCTGCCAGTTTTGCGTATGCCACCCAACGGCATTAGCAACGCCACGGCAAATGGTCTCTGATCGGACGCGTACGTTTTTGCCGGTGCAGTATGCGCAGGAGCAGTTAAGCCGGCTGGAAAACTTCCGCAGCCCCTACGGGATCCATCAAAGTGCACCCGTTCGATGGCTCGCTGGATTCTTGTTGGAGCAACTCGGCGCCCGCGAATCCCCGCCTCATGCCTCCGGACCGCAAAGTATGGGGTTTTTTATAGCTGAACGCTTTCCGCATCAAATTCACTCGGCAGTTAACCCGAGGACAGTCAGGTGTGTCAGGTTGAGATCTTTGACGTTCTTCGTCCTGTGTCAGAAATTGTTGAGTTCTGATCCTATTCTGACGGTTTCTCCTCTACCTTCCTGACGTCAGGTTGGGGTGTAGTTCAATTTGATAGGGGCTTGTCAGGGGGTTCTGGCCCGCTAGGTGGAAGCTGCCCATTTGGAGCCCACATCGCGCCAAGCGCGGTCGATGCCTTCCCGCACGCCGGCCTCGAGGGGTCCTCGGCTGGCTGCTGCGATGTTCTGGCGCAGATGAGCCATCTTTGCTGTGCCGACGATTGCGGTGTGCACACCGGGTGCGTAGGCAGTGAAGCGCAGAGCGAACTCTGTCCAGCCCATGTCGCCTGGGTCAAGTTGGAGAGCCTGAAGTCGCTCCCAATAGAGTTCCGCGTAATGCCCGGTTGGCCGATCGGGGAACCGCCATGGTGCGTTTGCGATCGGGCGCTTGGCGATCACTCCCAGTTCAGGGCGCCGGCCGAGGACGTGTCTGAGATTCCACTGGTCGGCTATGTTGACACTGGTTTCGATGGCACCGAACCGCCCGGATTCCACCGCGAATGCTAGAGGCTCGTTGTCTCCGCTGTAGCCTGCGACACCGACCTTGCCAGCGGCGACGGCCTTGTCCAGGGTGTCCTGCAGGTCACCACGCCGCAGAATCTCGAGAGGGCAGGAGTGCAGATAGAAGATGTCGATCCGTTCCGACTGGGTCAGGCGCAATGACCGCTCGATACTGGCCAATACGCTTCCTGGTGACCAGTCCGGTTGACCATTAATTGCCGGTCCACCTTTGGTGGATAGCACGAACTCGTCCCGACGTCGGCAAAGGTGCCGGCCGATACGCTCTTCGCTGAGCCCGTAACTCGCGGCGGTATCGATCACCGTTATTCCGAGATCCAGCGCTCCGTTGAGCACCTTGGCGGCTTCTGCCTCGGTGACATCGTTTTCGCCAATTTGACCGGCACCGAGCCCGACGACGGAGACGCTATAAGCAGTGTTACCGAAGGGCCTTCGCTCCAACTGTGTTCACTCCCAATCTGATTGCCGCCCCGGTGGTGCAGGCGCATTGAACGTCTTGCTCGCGAAGACGTTATTTCTTGTAAGTGGCCCCAACGGGCTGGGGCCAGTTGCTCTGTAGTTGAGCGGCCTCGCGTTGCCGCCCAGTAAGAGCTTCAGGCTCCGTGCATCTTAGCCTTGAGTTCGTTTGCTCTCGCCGGCACGGCAGGCGTGAGGTGCCGTCTTGCGGGTCCTGTGCCGAGGCGTGACCCGCGAGACGGCACCTATCTGCAGCTTCCGGCCCGTGAGCGGATAAGCTCAGCGCAGCCAGGCGGTGGTGTTTGCCGGCAATTTGCCGTCTTCGAGGATTGCGCTGCTGACCAGGATGGTGCCTGCCGGCAGGTCGACGGCGGTGTCCCCGAAGTTGGTGACCGATTGCCAGCCGCCGGGCCGGCGGAAGTGCAGGACCGCTGGATTGCCAGTCTCGACCCATTCGAGCTCTTCGTCGGCCTGGAGTTCGCGGCGCAGGCGAAGGGCGGTGCGGTAGAGCTGCAGGGTGGATCCTTCGACCCCGTCCTGGGCCTCAACGGCGTAGTTGCTGAACCAGGCCGGCTGGGGCAGGTGGGCGGGTCCGTCGCCGAATCCGAAGGAGGTGCCCTCGATACTCCACGGGAGGGGCACGCGGCAGCCGTCGCGGCCCATCTCTACGCCCTTGTTGCGGAAGAAGGCGGGGTCCTGGCGCTCGGATTCAGGGATTTCGGTGACTTCCTGTAGGCCGAGTTCTTCGCCTTGGTACAGGTAGGCCGAGCCGGGCAGGGCGAACATCAGCAGGGCTGCGGCGCGGGCGCGGCGCAGGCCAAGCTCCACGTCGAGTTCCTCGGCGGGTCCGCCGGCCAGCAGCCAGGCTTTGCCGTCCTGGCCCTTGGGTTCTGTGGCCGTGACATCCTGCGCGGCGTTGGTTCCCTGGGCCGCCGTGGCCTGCCCCTTGGGCAGTCCGTAGCGGGTGGCGTGGCGGACGACGTCGTGGTTGGAGAAAACCCAGGTGGAGGATGCGCCCGTTTCTTTGGCGGCGGTGAGGTTTTCCATGATGATCTTTTTGAACTTCGGCGCATCAAAATCGGCTTGCAGAAGGTCGAAGTTGAATGCCTGGCCCAGTCCTTCAGGGCTGGCGTAGCGGGCGCGGCGGGTCTCGTGGACCCAGGCCTCGGCGACGGCGGTGCGCGGCGGGCTGTACTCGTTGAAGAGCTTGCGCCATTCGGCGTAGACCTCGTGGACTTCGTCGCGGTCCCAGAACGGGTGTGATCCGTCGATGAATCCGTCTGCGCCGGCTTTGGCTTCGAGGTCCGCCTTCATCGGCAGAGGCTCGGAGAGGTCCTTTGCCATGCCGTGGGCGACGTCGATGCGGAAGCCGTCCACGCCGCGGTCGGACCAGAAACGCAGGGTCTTGAGGAAGTCCTTGCGGACCTCGGGATTGTCCCAGTTGAAGTCCGGCTGCTCCTTGGCAAAGATGTGCATGTACCACTGGCCGGGGGTGCCGTCCGGTTCGGTGATGCGATCCCAGACCGGTCCGCCGAACACCGAGTCCCAGTCCGAGGGCGGCAGTTCGCCGTTTTCGCCCTTGCCGTCGCGGAAGATGTAGCGATCGCGGGCAGGTGATCCTTTCGGGGAGGCGAGGGCTTCCTTGAACCATTCGTGCCGGTCGGAGGAGTGGTTCGGGACGATGTCGGCGATCAGCTTGATGCCGGCGGCGTGCAGGGCGGCCACCATCTCGTCGAAGTCCTCCAGCGTGCCCAGCTTCGGGTCCACGTTGCGGTAGTCGTCCACGTCGTAGCCGCCGTCGGCGAGGGCTGACGGGTAGAACGGGCTGAGCCAGACGGCATCGATTCCGAGGGCCTTCAGATACGGGACCTTCGAGGTGATGCCCTTGATGTCACCGATGCCGTCGCCGTTGGAGTCGGAGAAACTGCGCGGGTAGATCTGATAGACAGCTGCCTGACGCCACCAGCTCGGGTCGGCCATGCGCTCGGATTCAGAGGAGTTTGCCAGAGTGGCGGTGGTGGACAAGGGTGCTTCCTTCTATTCGTGTTGTTCTGCGATTTTGCTGTTGGTGAGTTCGTGCTTCAGTGATGCTGCGTTGCTGCTTGGAGCTGAGGCGCTTGGTCCGGCCGCGGCAGGTCGGTGGTGGCTCCGGTGGGGTCATTTTTCGGGGTAGCGGTGGACATGTGAAATGCGGATTTTCCGGTGGGAACTTTGATCCCCGGGAGTTTCCACAGCTGTAGTGAGGGGCCGGAACCTGAGAAGGTGATGGATTGCGATGTGCTCCTTGCCGTAACCGTGCCGCAACCCCATAACGGGGATGGTGTGGCATTCCCGGAGCCGGAATGGATGAGCGATACGGGCAGTTCCACGGCTTCGAATGCTGCTCGGGATGCTGCTATCAGGACGCAAACCTCGTTGTGCTCGCGCACGTACATCAACACGTCGTCGCCCGCGTATAACCATCGCAGGTTTCCTTCGTGCAGTGCCGGCAGCTCCCGGCGCAGCCGGCTGAGGTCGGCAATGTATGGGCCCAGGCTGGCTCGGATCTTCCCGGGTTCCGCCCACGGCATGGGTGTTCTGGCCTCTTCACCGTTGATCCCTTCGAGACCGAATTCGTCGCCGGCGAACAGCGTCGGGATCCCGGGCAGTGTGAAGATCATGGCCAGGCCCACGAGTTGGCCGCCGGGGATCATGACGGTGGCTGCCCGGGCAGTGTCATGAGAATTCAGGGCGTTCATGTTCTGCGTGCGGATGCGCCAGGGAAAGGCCGCGGCCAGGGCTTGGTGGGTCTGGACGAAGTTTTTCGCGCTGATGCGGTTAGGACCCGGAATGGGCGTCCCGAAAAAGTTGACGGGAGCGTCCTCTTTTGTGAGCCATTGCCAGAGGGGGCGGGTGAAGTTGGAATACGTCATCGCCCCGTGCCAGGTTGTACCGTCGAAGTCGGCTGCTGCATCATTTGTTGACTCTGCGAGCAACACTGCGTCCGGCTTGATGGACTGCATCGTGTGCCTGATCAGCGTGGCAATTTCGCGGTTCATGTCGTCGGTTCCGTGGCGGCCGGTCATGTTTGCCACATCAATGCGCCACCCATCGAGGTTAAACGGCGGGGCGAGCCAACGGCTTATGACCGACGATGGCCCGGTGATGAAGCGCCGGCGCAGCTCGGGTGAGTTCCAGTTGAATTTCGGCAGGCTGGGCACACCGAACCACGAGGCGTACGTGGTGTGGTCTTCGTTGAAATAGTAGAAGCCGGCCTCTGCGGAGTGCGGATCCTCAAGCGCGGCTGTGAACCACTCGTGGGCGTCGCCTGAATGATTTGCCGTAAGGTCGCCGATCACTCGTAGCCCCCGGTGGTGTGCGGCGTCCACCAGACGGATGAGTGCCTCGTCTCCGCCCAGCAGGGGGTCCACTTTCGTGAAAGTCGTCGCGTCGTAACGGTGATTGGACCGGGCGGGGAAGAAGGGAGTCAAGTAGAGAACGGAGGCTCCGAGGGCCTGAATATGGTCGAGATGCCCGGTAATGCCGTCGAGGTCCCCGCCGTAGAGCTGGCGCGGAGTGACCTCTCCCGCTCGCTGAACGGGTTCATCCCAGCCGCAGCGAACTGCCCAGTCGGGGGTAGCCCGGGTTAAGGCGTCTCGGGAACGGGCAAAGCGGTCCGGGAAGACCTGGTAAATCACTGCGCGGTGCAACCAGTCCGGAGCAGGGGCGTGGGCGATCAACCTGAAGTCCTGAAAATCGGGGGTATCCCGGTCAAAAAGGCCTTCCGCGTTCAACCATTCCCATGCAGGCCTGCCCTGATGGGTGGTTTCGATCAGGAAGCGGTACCGGAGCACAGGATTGACGGCGAGGACCGGACATTCCCACCATTGCCAGGAGTGGCCGGCCACGGCCGGGCAGTCCGGAGGATCGACACGGTGGGCTTCGTCAAAGTGCGGTTCGCCGTTCCTGACGGAACGAACGAAAACGCGGTCGACGCCGCCGTAAGTGGCCGGGATCCGCATCCGGAGCCGTAGCTGGCTGCCCACGGCCGGCGTCTGGTCGGAGACATACAGCGGCGAGCCGTCATGGTGGGGGATATCGGTCTTCACCGCTGATTCTCCATCTGCTCTTGTCGTGTACTGGGATTTGCCTTCACCTGATGTCCTGCCTGGGGGCAGGTTGGGGGTGTGGTTGTTGGGCTTGGGTGGCTGCCTATCCCTTCACCGAGCCCTGGATCAGGCCGCTGGTGATGTATTTCTGGAGGAACAGGAAGAGGGCCATTACCGGGAGTGCAGCCAGGACGGATCCTGCGGCGAAGACGCCCCAGTTTTCGGAGCGCTGTTGTGCGACATAGGAATACAGTCCGACGGCGAGAGTCTGCGAATCCGGGTCCTGAAGTACGACGGAGGCGATGATGAAGTCGCTGCTGATGCCGATGAAGGACAGCAGTCCGACTACGGCCAGGATCGGGGTTACCAGGCGCAGGATGATGCCGAAGAAAATCTGGACGTGGCTGGCGCCGTCGAGCCGTGCGGCCTCGTCAAGGGATGTGGGCACGGTGTTGAAGAAGCCGTACATCAGGTAGGTGTTTACTCCAAGCGCTCCGCCCAGGTAGACCATGATCAGTCCGAGCTGGCTTCCCAGGCCCAGCCAGGGGACAACGTCGGAGATGCCGCTGAGCAGCAGGAAGATGGCGACGATGGCGAGCAGCTGGGGAAACAGTTGCAGCAGCATGAGGCTCAGCAGGCCGAGCCGGCGGCCCTTGAAGCGCATGCGCGAGAAGGCGTAGGCGGCGAGGGCCCCCAGCAGCACGCTGGCCAGGGAGGTTACTGCCCCGATGAAGAGTGTGTTGAGGAACCATCGTCCGAACGGACGGGCGGGGTCCGCGAAGAGCTGGGCGAAGTTCTCGAAGCCGATCTGGCCGAACAGCCTGTTGCTTCCGGCAAGGGTCCCGCTTGAGTCCAGGGCGGCCGAGAGAACATAGAGCAGGGGAAACAGCGCGAAGATGATCGTGACAATTCCAACGAGATGGCGCCAGCCCTTCTCTTTTGCCCATGAGACTGTGCCGCGATCGTGGCGTCGGGCGGGTTGGGTTTTCCGGTGTGAGATTTTGGGCGTCGAGGTTGTGACGGTCATGAGTTCACTTCTTCCAGAGACTTGGTCATTTTGAAGCTCCATGCCGAGATAACCGCCACGATGATGAAGATGAGGATGGCTAGAGCACTGGCGAGGCCATAATCTCGGCCGGCGCCGCCGCCGAAGGCGACTTTGTAGACCATCGTGATCAGGATGTCTGTGGCGCCGATGTCCATCGTGGTTCCCTGGAACCGGGGGCCTCCAGCGGTGAGCATGTAGATGACGTTGAAGTTGTTGAAATTGAAGGCAAACGTAGAAATCAGCAATGGGGCTACGGATACCAGCAGGAGCGGCAGCTTGATGGAACGGAAGATCCTCCATGCGCTGGCGCCATCCACGCGTGCGGCTTCATCCAGTTCTTCAGGCAGCGACTGCAGGGCCCCGGTGCAGACAAGGAACATGTAAGGGAATCCGAGCCACAGGTTCACCAGGAGCACGCTGAATTTAGCCAGCCACGGATCACTCAGCCAGGGGATTTGGGCGCCGCCGAGGAGTGCCTGGTTGATGAACCCGAATTCCTGGTTCAGCAGGCCTGACCAAACGAGCCCGGAGAGAAAGACAGGGAACGCGTAGGGGAGAATGATCAGGATCCTGTAGATGCGTTTGCCCCGCAGATCCTGCCGGTTGAACGTTATGGCAAGGAAGAGGCCCATGACGAATGTTGTGACGACAGAGGCCAGCGCGAAGGTGATTGTCCAGGCAGCGACCTGAAGGAGGGGCCCCCGGAGGTTGTCATCGGTAAAAGCTTTGGTGAAGTTGGAGAAGCCGACGTCGATTTTCCAGCCCGGTTCCAGGGCGGTCCCGGCGTCGTCGACGAAGTTTCCGTGGCCTCCGTCGTGGTAGATCTTTCCCGAAGCGGTGTCCTTGAAGGTGTCCGTTGCGGGGTCGTATGTCCGGGTCGGACGGTAGATGTAGGCATTGCTTCCATCTGCGGTGCGTAGCGATCCGTCGGCCGCGTTCGGCGACAGGGGAACGTCGAGGGACGTGATTTTGTTCTGGTTGGCGAGGATCTGGCGGAGGTTCAGCGTGCTGTAACCGTCTACGCCGATTGCTTTGCCGGTGCTGTCGCGTTGAACGCTTTCAATTTTCTCGGCCGGTTTTCCGTCTCCCCCGATGAGCGTCTTGCCGTCGGGGCCGGTGAGAAGCAGGTAGAAGTTCTCGCCTTGTCCGAGCACGGCGACCCGGTATGAAGGTGAGTCCGGAACTCTTTGCTGGGCTGCGCGCTGGATGGCGCTTATTGCGTCTGCCTTGCTGCTGTTGTGCCCGTCGCCGTAGTTGGTGAAGGCTATGTAACCCGTGAAGGCAACGACGCAAATTTGGAAAATCGCGAGGAAGAAGACTCCGGGAGCAAGGTATTTGGCGGGAAGGCCCCCCTTGCGCAGGTAGATCCAGTTGACCAGGCCTGTGACGAGGGCAGCGACAACCAGGACGGTCCAGTTCTGACTCATGAAAAGTACGATCATCACGTACACCGCGAAGGCATCGACCAAGCCGAGCAGGACGATTTTGACGAGGATGCCGGCCAGTGAATCGGGCCCGCGCCTGGGCTTCTTTGGATTGGTCGGTGACGTAGGTGGGGCTTGAGCGGTGTCGAGTGAAGTCATGAGGGATTTGGCTTTCAGCGATGGTAGGCAGATGTTATCGGCGGCCGGCCGGCCTGCTCAGACAGGCCGGCCGGCATAAAAAGCGCGGCAGGCTTACTTTGCGATCTTCTTTTGAATGTTCTCGACCATGGTGTTCCACGCAGTTTCGGGGTCGCCCTGTCCCTTGATCAGCGCCAGTTCCGTGCCTCCCCAGTCGGCCCAGACTGCGTCCATTTCAGGAAGTGCCGGCATAGGCACGCCGTTGGCGCCGATTTTGCCGAAGGCTGCCACTACCGGGTCCTTCGCGGCCTTTTGGAACGAAGTCTTCAGCGCCGGGGGCCGGCCGCCGGCCGTGAAGAGGGCGTCTTGGACGTTTTCAGTGGTGAGGTAGTTCACCGCGAACTCCGTGGCCGCCAGGGAATTCGTGCTCTTTGAACTGATAAAGAATCCGTTGACGCCAATGAAAGGTTGGGCAGGCTCTGACCCGGCGGTGGGAAGAGGATCGATGGCGATGTTGATGCCGGCCTTCTGGATGTCAGGGATGTTCCATGGGCCGGTCAGAAGATACGGCGACTCGCCCTTGAGGAACTTTTCCTTTGCAATATCGGCCGTGATGTTCGAGTTCAAGACCTTCTCCCCGGTGTCACCCCATGCCTTGAGCTTTTTGGCGAACTCGATGCCCCCGGTATTGCCGAGTGTCAGCTTGCTCGCGTCGTAGCCGCCGTCGGCGCCGGTGCCGAATACCGGGGCTCCGAGAGAGGTCTGAAGCGGATACAGGTGATAGGGATCGCCCTGCTTTGGATCGAGCCCGACCAGGAAGGGGTAGGCGGCTTTACCGTCAGCAACGGCCTTCTTTCCATTGGTAACCACCTCATCGAATGTGGCTGCAGGTCCGCTGACCAGGGCCGTGTTACGGACAAGTCCGATGTTTTCAATGGCGAAGGGAACGCCATAGACAGAGCCCTTGTAGGTCATTGCCTTCATGGCTGAATCCTCGAAAAGCTTCGCTTTGTCGCCCAGTTCAACCGGTGCAACGACGCCGTTCTGCACAAGCTGGCCGAGCCAGTCGTGGGCGCCGACGATCAGGTCAGGGCCCTTACCCGTGGGGACCTGGGTGATGAAGTCTTCGCGGACGGTGTCCTTTCCTACAAGTTTCACTTCAATTCCGGTCTCTGCCTTGAATTTGGCTGCGACGTCCTTCAGCACCTTTACCCGGGCGTTGTCGGCCCACAGGGTGATGGTGGACGAGCCTCCCTCGGCAAGGTTCTTGCCCTCTTGGGCGGGAGCAGATGCCGGGGATGAGGATGTGCCGCTGCTTCCGCAGCCGCTGAGGATGAGAGCTCCGGCCGTACCGAGTGCGGCGATTGTGAAGTGGCGGCGGGTAGGGCCCGCGGCAATGGAAGTCACCTTCATTGGTGTACCTTTCTGGCACGTTTTTCAGGATTGCACCGCAACGTGAAGGGGCGGTGAGTGATCGAGCCTTCCTACCTCAGCCAGGCGACAGCCCAAGCCGGGGTGGACGTGAGTGGCGTCACAAATGTAACCGCTTCCATTTTTTCTGTCTAGCCCCATGGGATTAATTCTGAGATCCCCGCTCATAAGAGGACCTTTCGATGGTAAAAATTAAGGGAAGCGCTTACATTTTGGTCGATAAGCCCTACAATCGAGGCCATGTCTTGTTTCGATGGACCGCCCGTGCGGCAGAACCAGCCACTTTGGAATGTGCCGCACCACGACGGGTCGGCCACGTATGTCTCCGATCTTTCGCCTGCCGTGGGGGACCAGGTCTCCGTTTTCCTGCGTGTCCCGCGGGCAAGCGGGGTAACCCGGGCCCTCCTGCGTGTATGTGTGGACGGAGAGCAGGCGCTGCTTGAGACGGCAACCGACAGAGCAAATGAATACGAATTCTGGCTGCGGGCGGACATTTCCGTTGAGAACCCTGTTGTGAACTATCGCTGGCTTCTTGACGGAATCCAGAACGGCTACCAGTGGCTCAACGGAACAGGGCTGCACACCCATGACGTAACCGACGCGTCGGACTTCCGAATCAGCACCCATACTGCGCCTCCAGCGTGGGCGAGCGAGGCGGTGCTCTACCAGATCTTTCCTGACCGCTTCGCCAAATCAGTTGACCGGCCAGCGCCGGATTGGGCCATTGCGGAGGGCTGGGACAGCCCCGTCATTGGCAGGGGGCCGGAAACGCCGTACCAGTATTACGGCGGGGACCTCGACGGCATCATTGAGCACCTTGACCACATTCAGTCGACCGGCGCCAACGCCATCTACCTCACGCCGATCTTTCCCTCCCGCTCCAATCACCGATACGATGCCTCAAGCTTCGACCGCGTGGACCCGCTACTTGGCGGCGACGCCGCTTTAAGACGCCTGTCCGAGGCCGTCCACGCACGCGGCATGCACCTCCTCGGAGACCTCACAACCAACCATTGCGGAAACGTCCACGAATGGTTCAAGGCCGCAGTCAATGACCCGGGCAGCTCCGAAGCAGGCTTTTTCCTCTTCAACCACCACCCCGACGATTACGTGTGCTGGTTCGGGCACCGGTCCTTGCCGAAGTTTGACCACAGCAACCCAGAGCTGCGGAAGCGCCTCTACGAAGGTGAACAGTCCGTCGTGGCCCGCTGGCTCGGCCCACACGGCTTCGACGGATGGCGCATCGACGTCGCCAACATGACCGGCCGGCTCGGCGCCACGGATCTGAACCATGAAGTGGCCACCACTCTGCGCAAGACCATGGCTGACGCAAGCCCTGACGCGCTGCTGCTGGCCGAGCACAGCCACGATGCCTCCCAAGACCTTAAAGGAGATGGCTGGCATGGCGTGATGAACTACGCCGGTTTTACCCGCCCCGTCTGGCAGTGGCTCAAGGGACCATCGGAAGTCCCCTTTGAACCCGGGCCCTTTACCGCGATTCCCAGGCTGTCCGGAAGTGACATCGTTGCTTCCATGCGGGAGTTCTCCGCTGCCTCCCCCTGGCGTGCCACATCGCACGCTCTCACGCTGGTGGGATCCCACGACACGATGCGCATCAGCACGATGCTGGGCGATCTGCGACTGGTGGCTGTTGCGTTGGGCCTGCTGGCCAGCATGCCAGGCATCCCGATGCTCTGGGCCGGTGACGAGATTGGCCAGGAGGGCGTAAACGGCGAGGACGGCCGGCGGCCTTTCCCCTGGGCCGCCAAGGAGAATTGGAACTCGGAGCGCCTCGCTCTCGTCCGAGCCCTGTTTGAAGCGCGCAAACAGTCCCCGGCCCTTCGCCAAGGTGGCCTGCGGTGGCTCTCTGTAGGCGATGACGCGTTCACGTTTCTGCGTGAAGCCCCGGGGGAGAGTATCCTCGTCCATGCCGCACGGGCTGCGCATGCATCGGTGAGGTTGCCCTCCGAGACCGTCGGTGGGAACCTGCGCGGACTCGCGGGCACAGCGGATCTCCACGTAGCTGAGAACGGCCTCTTCATACTGCCCAGCGACGGTCCAGCGTTCAGCATGTGGCGCTGCGGCAGCACCAGCCAGGACACCAGATGGCAGCAGTAAGCGCTTCCACTGGAGACAGCCGAAAGGCGAATGTGGCGTCGCTACTTCCCCTTACCATCGGGGATGTTGTAACCGTAAGCGCTTTCGATACACAGCAAAGGACCCTACAATCGAAGCCATGACCCCGGCTTCCGGTCACTCCGCGCAGGATCGAACGGGTCTGACGTTGGCTGCCGTTCCCGTAGCCCGTCCCCGTGTCCGGTGGTGGCGGTCCTCGGACTACGGGGCCAGTGGATCCCCAACCCTGTTATCGGATGGATGTATATGGTTACGGCTGGACTGATTACCGAAGGGACCAAGCCGGGCGCCCCACGTCTCAAGGATGTGGCCGTGCTTGCCGGCGTTTCATCAGCAACTGTTTCGCGCGCCCTGAGCGGAAACGGGCTTGTATCAGCACGGACCAGAACCAAGGTGCAGAAAGCTGCTGATGAGCTGGGTTTCGTCATGTCTTACCATGCCTCCAGCCTCGCCAGCGGGCGCAGCCGCAACATTGGCATCGTCCTGCCCTTCGTCGGCCGGTGGTACTTTTCCACGGTCCTGGAAGGTGCCGCAGCCGCACTCATGGAAGCTGGGTACGACCTCACCCTTTATAACTTCGAGGGTGACCGCTACCGGGAAAGCATCCTGTCCAACTTTCTCCTCAGAAAAAGACTTGACGCAGTGGTCGCTGTAGCACTGAACCTGGATAAGCAAGAAACCGAACAGCTACTCTCAACAGGCATCCCGGTTGTTGGAGTCGGGGGCCCTCTAGAAGGCGTAAGCACCATCAGCATTGACGAGTTCGACGCTGGCCGACGTGCAACAGAACACCTCATCGGCCTCGGCCACCGCAAAGTCGCTCATGTGGGCGGCGAGAACGAGCAGGAGCGATATTTCAGAACGTCGGGCGACCGGCGGTCAGGTTATCTGCACGCCATGAAAAGTGCTGACTTGCCTGTGAATCCGGCATGGCTTCTGACGTCCGATTACTCCTTCAATGACGCTTACCAGCAGGCCAAAAACCTTCTCGCTGACGCCGGCAACAGGCCCACAGCAGTTTTTAGTGCGTCCGACGAAATGGCTGCAGGCGTAATTCTCGCAGCCAGGGATCTTGGCCTCAGCGTCCCGGGCAACCTATCGGTGATCGGCATTGACGCCCATCCAATCGGCCAATCCTTTGGCCTCACCACGTTGGACCAGCACGCCCACGACCAAGGTGTTCAGGCTGTGGAAAGCATCCTCGATCAGCTCGCCGGCACTTCTGCCGAACCCACCAATAACGTCCTTCCCACGAACTTTCTCGTCCGGTCCTCTACAGCGCCACCACCTGACCAGTAAGTCTTGGGCCCTACATCTCTAACCTTCCAACAGCATGGAGTGACACGGATCTCCGCCATGCTCGAAGCGCGGTGGCCCGCAGTCGCATAAGGACTCACCAGCACGTCCGCCTACAACAAGGGAAATCGAATGGAAAGCCATGAAACCGTCACGGACTTCTGTATCAAAGACAAGCAGACGCTCGACCAGCAACTTAATGAAGCGGTGGAAATGGCAATCGAAAGAGCCCTTCCAGAGCGGAAGGGGGTCCTCGTTACGCGACACAACGCAAGCCGCTTCAGCGTCACGGTGACAACAGAGGTTCCCTTTGGGCTCATCTACGAACACGACCACTCAGCACGGCCGCCTCTCTGATACGGGCCATTCCCCGCGCCAAAGGAGGACGGATGCCTGGCATCGGGCACTTTCCCACGGCAGAGAACTACCCGCTGTTCCGCACACTCCTCACGTCGATCCTTGACGAGATCACGAACTAAATAGAACAAAACGGCGGGGGCCGCGGGCGGTTCACCCGAATTCTCTTGAGCATTAAGCTGAGGAACGCAGATCGGCACCGGGAAAATCGGCCTCATGGGACCTGGCGGCACCCAGTGCAGCTCAGCTAGGGTGGCCATTCCTGAACGAGGTGCCCCTCGGCCCGTTAGTCCCAGTCAAGGCGGCTCCGCCTCCCGTACTTTAATCGCCGATAATTGATATTCGGTCAAGTAGCTATCCGGTGATGCCAGGAAGCAGGAGCCGTGTGAGGGTTCCCCGCACGCCTTGCCCTTTAAAGTTTCTCGAAGGTCGCCTCTCCCCAGAGCAACGTTGGACAGGGTGGCAGGGGAGCGCGGGCAACTTGCGGGCGCCGGTCTGGCGTCAGAATAGCGCGAAATAACGCATTGTTGACGGTGGCTCATGATGTTCTCAGATCCCACCCTGACAGTTGGAGGGGCAGGAAACCGAGCTGCGGTAGCCCGAGAACTTTCAAAATAGACCGAAGAATCGGGTCTTGATGGAAGTCGCTAGCGAAGGGGTGGGCGATGTCACCTCCTGCGGTTCGTCAGGTGTCTAAGAACCACACCGGAGCTCCACCGACGGGCAAGTCGTCCCACGTCAGGCGCCCCGACGTCAGGCTGGGGTGTACTCCTCCCAAAGACATCTGCCACTGGGGTCGCGTTCTTGAGACCGGACTAGATAGCGCTTGTTCCTTTCGGCGGCACCTTCCATTCAATGGCTGCGTTCTGTCTCAGCATGCGGGGCGTGTCCCTATGCTTTTCGTCAGCGGCTTGGGGCGGTTTCTCCTCGTAGAGGGCGCCGTTTCTGAGCATTGAGTAGATGACGTCGCAGCAGCGCGGAGCGAGACAGATTACTGCGGCGTTGGGCTTCTTTCCCTGGTCCCGTTTCTTTGGTAGTAGGCCTTTGAGGCCGGATGGTGGCGGCTGGCAATCCATGTGGATCTGAACAGTGCGTTCTTGAGCTGCTTGTTGCCGGAGCCGGCGGGAAATTTACCGCGAATTGAGGTGCCGGACGTCGTGTCACCGGGGCTATTCCCGCATAGGCGGCGAGGTGCCCGGGAGTGGTGAAGGTGCCGGCATCGGCGATGGTCAGGAGTATCGTCGCTGCGGTCTTGATGCCGACTCCCGGCATGGACATCAAGACCTGGGAAAGAGGGAAGTCATCGAGGAGCTATTCGACTTCTTCGGCGACGATCGCTCGTTGGTGTTTGTGTTCTTTAGTTTGTGCTGCGACGCGGGGGATGACCAGCTCGACGGCTTCGGCGCCGATGACGGAGACGCTTTGCTCGTCCAATGCCGCAAAGATCGCCTCGACCAGGTTCAGCGGATACTTCCGGCTGTAGTTTCGGGCCCAGCGCAGCACATTGGACCGCCGGCAGCTCGCAGCCCGATGGGGCCGGAGTACTTGATGAACAGCTCCAGGACCAGGGACCGGGTAAGCACTGTTCCTGGGAAGACACGCTCCAGGGCGGGGAAGATTTGCAGAATCTGAGACCGCAGACGGTTGATCGCTCTGGTGCATTCGTGAGTCAAGTCAGTGTCGAATCCGAAGAGGACCTTCAGCGCTGCGAGCACTTCGCTGTCTCGGTCTACTGCCCGCAGCGTGCGTGGCATGGCACGTGAGGTCTCAGCGATGATGAACGCATCCCGGGCGTCCGTTTTGGACTTCCGCGGTACAGGTCAGCCGCTTTGCGCGTCGCCAGGCCGGGCAGGTAGGCAACGGTGCACCCGCAGTCCCCGGCCACGGCTATCGGAAGAGCGCCAATGGTGTTGGGTTCGTCCACGATCACCAGGACCCGGCCGTGCTGCTGCAAGCAAGTGAAAAGCTCGCGCAGCCGGGCCTCGTCTTGCGGCAACGCCTTACCGACTACCCGTTTACGACCGCGCTCAACGCGGCCGCGTGATGCTCGCATTTGCCAACATCAAGCCGCAGTAGACCTCGTATCCTTCGTTCATCCGGCGCTCCCTTGCACCACTTCTGGCCACAGTCACGACACCCGATGCTGGCACCCACGTTACAAAGAGACCTGGATCCTTCGGAAGGAGCCAGCCGTGTCCCTATCAGCAGTCAACGCGTGTCTCCGAACCTGGCGACAACACCCCCGGATCATCAGTGACAGGGCAAGAAAGTCATACCAGGTCCAGCGCCCAAATCCCCGGCCCTCGGGGACGCAATAAATGTAATGGGGGGTGAAGTTATTGCGTGAGTCGAACCCCGGGTGCTGTCAACGACTTGAGTAAGGATGCGGCCGACTGCTGAACTCAGACTCGGAGGCGAACATCCGAGCGGATAATAGCACGGCGACCGTACTTTCGGATTCAAACTTCCGTACAAATTCCGGATTCAAAACGTATGCAAGTCAGATTGTCGTCGTGGGATTCGCCCACTTAGATGGAACCTGCAAAGTGACGTGCACAACAGACTAAAACTGGCCTCAGCGTCGAGGCACCCGCAGGAATGGTGGCCGCACAGCAGCTCTACCGGCTCGCCCCCCAACCAAATCCAGGAGCATTCCCCATGTCTGAGATAAAAATGCATAAGGCTGAGATCGGCGTGGACCTTCCGCCGAGTAAAGATTCCCAACTAAAGGGAAGCATCGGCTTTGTAAACCTCATCTTCACTGTCTTGGCCTACAACGGCCCGATGGTGAACTTCCTCGGGTTCCTGCCCGTTGCGATCCTCCTGGGCAACGGCATCGGCACACCGGTGATGTTGCTCGTGTGTGGCGTTGTCGCTGCGCTCTTCGCCTCCGGTCTGGTCGCCATGGGGCTTCGCCTACCGAGACCAGGTGGCTACTACTCGTATGTTTCCGCCGGGTTGGGAAAGATCGCTGGTCTCGGTACAGGATTCACGGCCATAGTCTGCTATTTTGCAGCCAACATTGCCGGGTATGTCCTTGGTGGGATCGCCGCGGAGAACCTTGTACACAGCGCCCTCAATGGCCCAGACCTCCCATGGTGGCTGTACGGCAGCGTTATGTTTATCATCGTCTCGATCCTTGGCTATCTGAACATCGACTTCTCTGCGAAGATCCTTACAGTCTTCCTGGCGCTGGAGTTGCTCCTTATGGTCATGTACAACGTCTCCGTCATAACGCAGGGAGGCGCGGAGGGTATGGGTCTCGACAGCTTCAAACCAGAGAACATTTTCAGTGGTGACATCGGCATCGCCTTCATGTTCGGAATCGGCGTCTATGGCGGATTCGAGGCCACCATCATCTTCCGGGACGAAGTTAAGCGCCCTGAAAAAACTATTCCGCGCGCAACCTTCGCGGTTGTCGCAATCCTGGCCATCCTCTACTCACTCACGGCTTGGGTATTTATCAACGCCTATGGGCCGAACGCCATCATGGGCGTACTCACCGACAATGTCGTGGAGGCCTCCGGGGCAAGCGTTCAGCAGTTTACCGGCACCGCGGCCTACTACGCGGTTACTTCCCTTCTGATTACAAGCTGCTTCGCCCTTTCTCTGGCGAGCCACAACATCGTCTCCCGCTACCTGTTCAACCTGGGGGCTGATGGAGCGCTGTTCAAGTCATTGGCCCGTGTGCACGCCCGGCATGGTTCCCCGCATCGGTCTTCCGTCGTGCTCAGCGTAATGGTACTCGTCGGCATCGTCCTTTTCAGTGGAACCGACGGAGAGACGGCGTACGCACGCCTGGCAGGCATCTACTCGTTCGCATTCGCAATACTTATTGCATTCGCTGCCCTTGCCATCACTGTCTTCCTTTCCCGGGATAAGAAAGGTGGGCGAAAAGCGGTGTGGCCGGCCATTGGAAGCGGTGTCGCATTCGTATTTTTCACCACAGCGCTAGTGCTCTCCGGACTCAATTTCGGATTGCTCACCAGTACCGAAGGATGGTTCACCTGGGCGCTCTTGGGCTTGATCCTTGCCATCATCGCTACGGGAATGATCCTGGCCGCGGTCTACCGCAGCCGTCGACCCGAGGTATACGCCAGAATCGGCCGAGACGACGCTGGCGACCTGGTTCCCGGTACGGAAAGTTAATACGCTCTTTCTAAACCCGGTGTGATGACCGGGCAAAAGTGGCAGTGGCAGCTCGTCAATCGCCCTTCTCTTAGTTCACGCGCACTATCTGCGCGTGAACTAAGAGTCTCAACCGCGGTTAAGCGTCTTTGAAAAGAATCCCATCCCGACAGAGTTACGGGATGCATGCAATAAGGAGCTCACATGCACCTCTCCAAGTTCGTCGCCAGGGAAAGTTTCGGCGTTCGTATTGGATCGGACGGCAATCGCACCTCCGGAACGCTGGACGACCTGTTCCCCAACTGGGGCATGACAGAGCGGCTTGGCATCGTATTGAGCAAACCGTATGGGGCAATTGAGACGAGTCTCGCGTTGCTTGCCATGACGCCGTTGTTCTACGGACTGGTTCCAGAGCGTGCGACGACAAAGCCCCAGTATCCACCGATCATTCTCTTTCATGTCGGGCAGATGCACGGCAGCCACATCATGCTTGACGTGGTTCCCCATCGCTACGAGGTGCTTGTAGAGAACGACTCCTACTCCGTGCTCGCCGCCGTAAAGGACTATGGGATCACGCGGTTGATGGTCCCCGACGAACACGCGGAACGTGATCTTTCCTATGTCGAGCGAGCTCCACTGGGCTGGACAGATCTCCGTTACCTGAGGGAAAACTTGCGCTCGGTCTATGCGTATGGTCAGGAGAACGGCCTCGCTCATTCCTCGACCATTGAGATCACCTCGATTGATCCGCGTCTGGAGGACTCCGTGACCCAGGTTCTCAGGCCCGAGGAAAGCATAAAGGTGTTCACTGATGCGACTGAGGAATCGCTGGCTACGAAAATGATCGGTGAGACGAGCCTGGAAGATCTCGAAACGCTTACGCCTATCGTGGCCAAGCGAATGAATGAGGTCGGAACAGAAGAAAGGGCGCGGTTACTCGCTTCTCGAGCAGCGCGTCGAAATTCTCAGGGGAACATCACGCAGGCTTATCGGGAACTGAGTGTTGACGGCGGCCTCGCCCGGCTAGTTCCATAGCCTGCTTACATCCGTTCCGCTGCAGACGCGTCCTCCACACTGAATTGGGCGACTGCCAGGAGCAGCGGATCTGGTATGAACAGGAAATTTTGACAAAAATACTGCCCCTATCCGGGAGCAAGGGGCTCGAACCGAGGCACGCAGTCCCTCTTGCGGACTGAACCAGAGAAACTAAATTAACCGCGACTGTCGTGTGTCAAGAGATGGAGGAGCAGAAATTGGCGTTACCAAGGATAACCACGCCACTCAATATTGATGGTGATGTTCTTTTCCCCGGCAATAATGATTTTGATGCGGTCGCGGGGATTTGGGACGGCCGCCACTTGCAGCAGCGGCCGTCGGTGATCGCGCGCTGCACGAGCGCGGGAGACGTTCAGAAAGCCATTCGCTATGCACGCGAAAATGACCTTGAGATATCGGTCCGTGCCGGTGGCCACAATCCAAATGGGTATGCGACCAACGACGGCGGCATCGTTTTGGACCTCAGGCTGATGGATAGCATCGACATTGACACGGTCACGGGTAGAGCGCGCGTCGGTGGTGGGGTGATCGCTGGCGATCTCGTCCAAGAGGCAGCCAGACACGGTCTAGCGGCTGTAACGGGCATGCACCCCAAAGTCGGGTTCTGCGGCCTCGCGCTCAATGGAGGCGTCGGCTTCCTCACTCCGTTCTATGGTCTCGCCAGCGACAACATCGTGGGAGCGACTTTGGTGACGGCAACAGGCGAGCTGGTTCACTGCTCGGCGGATGAACGGCCCGAATTGTTCTGGGCAATCAGAGGTGCAGGCCCTAACTTTGGTGTCGTCACAGAGGTCGAGGTCGCTCTCCACGAGCTGCCCAGGCAGATGCTTGCCGGATTCATGACCTGGCAGCCAGCGGTCGATAAGCTGCCCAGCCTTCTGACGTCCATCCTCGATGCGCTCAACGCAATGGCAGATCATCTTTACCCCAGCGTTTTCATAAGCATGGACGAAAGCGGGGCCCCTGCTATTACAGTCTGCGTGGGTCACCTCGGAAAGCTCGATATCGCCGAACGGGACATCGAACGGCTTCGTGGCCTGGGTCGACCCGTGTCCGACTCCATTGCCATCCGCTCGTACGACGAGGTAGTCGCCCTTAACGCCGAGGTGGGTAGTTTCGAAGACGGAATGTTCAACCTTTGGATCGACCGGGAGATCGCCGTGTCAAACGGTCGTTTCGCTGAAGCCGTTGCGGCGAATCTCGATAAGTTCATCAGCGAGCCCTCGACCGGGAATTCTGTGAAACTGGAGATCGAAGGAAGGCCCTTCGGAAACCCGAAGGGAACGCCGGCCCGGCACCGCGATGCGATGGGCGTGCTGGCCGTCGCGGAATGGGACGGGACGAGCCACGGAGCTGCAAAGTACCCCGAGAGGGCACGAGAGCTGGACGCGGCCCTACTTCACGCCGGTGCCACGACTTCTAAATTCGGTCTCCTAAATAACAATTCAGAGGTCACACCAGAGATGGTCATCGAGGTCTATACCCCAGAAGTCTACCGCCGCCTCGCTGCAGTAAAACGCGAATACGACCCGGAAAACTGCTTCCACCGCAACTACAACGTAGACCCCCAGCGATTCTGACCCTCCCAAGACGCCGCGCTAACAAGCCCGGGTGGACTGCCAGACACTCATCTTGAACCACCAATTAGCCCGTTCAAGCGGAGGATCAACGACAGGTCGAAGCGGACCGGAGGCCGCTGACGGGACGATTCTCAAGCGAATTCGCTTGATGTTGTAATGGAACATTCCGCGGGCTTGTCCATTTCGCCAATGCTGCCGGGGGAGTGGAACTTTTCATTTGTTGTAAGTTGCGTTAGGTATCTGTAATGGCAGCTATTGGAGCCACCAGACAGGGGCAAGAATGAGTGCCACCAGGGTCATTCCTCGGCGCACAACTGCACGTGCTGAAGACTTCGCAGCCGTGCGCGGGGTCATCTATCCTGTTCTTGTTCCCCGGACTAGACGTTTGTGGTAGAAATTCAATCCTCATGAGGAGGCGACGTGATAACCGTTGTCAGCACTATGCAGCTCGAGTCGAACGCAGAGCAAGAATGGGATCGGCTAATCCGAGAGCGCTTTAAATCAGCCCACAACAAGGAAGGCTGGATACACGGTCAGTTGCTCACTCCCGCTGACGCCCCCGGTACTCGCGTCATCATTGGCACCTGGAGAAGTCAAGCGGACTGGGAGGCTTGGCATGCGGATCCCGCCTTTCTCGCCTCGCGTACCAGGCTCGACGAACTACAGCATGCAGACCACGGGACCGCACTGTACGACGTAATAGAGGATGCCCAGGGTACCAACTAATTTTGGCCCAATGGCCTCCGTCGGACGTTTCTCTCCACTGGGCCCAGGGTTGTCCTCTTAGGGCTAGGGCTTGGGCCAGTGGAGAGTTTGAGGGGTCTGTCCTCGTTTGGTTTTGGTGAAATCGGCAGCCGACGTACCTAACCAACGTGCCGGTACGGTGGCTGCAACTGGTTGCCGACAAATTCGCGCTGCCCTGAAGGCGTACATCGTTTGCCGCCGTTCCTGGCGGACTGTCCTACCGAGGGCGACTGTGCGACCGGCGGGTCATGCATGCGGGTACGCTTGTGTGGTCGTGTCATCCGGTTGTGCCGTCAGTTTTGCTGACACTCTTGGGGCGAGGGAGTTGATGAACGTCGTACGAGTTCCGTGACGAATTCGTAGCGGCGAATCTCAACGTCCTCACCTTGAATTTTGCGCAACAGTAACTGAACCGCATGCCGGCCCATCTCGGCGTAGGGCTGCCGGATTGTGGTTAGTTGTGGATCGACCAGCATGGCAGCGCGCTCATCGTCAAACCCCACAATGGAGATGTCTTCGGGTACCTTCAACCCGCGGGCACGAAGGGTCCGCAGGGCGGCAGCTGCCATAGTATCCGCAGCACAGAACATAGCGTCAATTCTGATACCTTTCGACAGTTCTGATTCCAGCTCCCTCCAGTGCATGCGTGTTTCATTAAAGGGATCCATGCAGTCAATTATCAGCGACTCGTCGAAGGTAATTCCGGCCGAATCCAGTGCATCCCGGTACCCCAGAGTGCGGTGGTCAATGAACAGCCCGTCACCCCAAGTATCTGTCTCCATTTCCATGTTTGGACGCAGGAGCGCGATCGATCGTCTGCCGAGCGAAATCAAATACTCAACGGCAATTCGGGCGCCTTCCCGATTCTGCGCGGAAATGGTCGGAAACCGAACAGTGCGACTAGTATCGTCGATCGCAATAGCAGGCAGTGCTATGCGGTCACATGCTTCGCGCACGCCATCTTGATCCGGCACTCCAATAATGATCACACCGTCCGTCGGTACGTTGGCAAGTGCCCCCACAATCGCGGCGGCGCCGCCTTTAGTGCCGGCGACTGGATGCGCCATAAGGTAGTAGCCCTCTTCGGCGGCTGCTCGAAATGCAGCGCGAACGACCGGCTCCCACCATCCCCACCCTGCATCGGGCACGATGACACTGATAGCGCGGTACTCACCGCTGCGCAGCGCCCGCGCTGTGGCAGAGGGACGATACCCAAGATTGCGCGCCACAGCGCGAACGCGCTGGCGCGTGGTTTCGCTGACATCCGGATGGTCCCCGAGAGCCCTGGATACCGTAGCTACCCCAACCTCGGCCGCGCGCGAGACGTCCGCCAATGTCACCTTACGAAGCAT
>NZ_AP024658.1:0-55501 GCF_019977375.1 Arthrobacter sp. NicSoilB11 | reverse complement strand
AGGCCGCCGTCGAGCAATTCAACTGCAGCCTTCACTTGCCAGGCCTTGACCCCCAGCTCAGCAGCGATCTGGGCAAAGAGTTCGTCCTCCCCTGATGCGCTGGGGCGGACGGAAGCGGCGGAAGGTCCTGGCATTTGGGTCACCAGAACATCTTGCCTTACCGGCCTGCGGGGCTCCACCGCCGCCGTACTCGCTGAGGCGCCATCGGGAAAAGCAGGTATTCCCCTGGGACGCGCAAAGTGCTGTAGTGGACTAGCCATCACTGGCACCCATGCTCGAGGAAGAGGCCACCATGCGGGAATTGCTGGTTGTGTTTCAGGACGGGTTCGACGAAGCGAACGTCACCGTGACCGTGAACGGGAAGGCTGTGCGCAGGGATGTGGGGATTTCCACGAATCCGCTTCTCGGCATCGCGTCAGAGGTCTCGGTAGAGCTGCCGGCCAAGGGTGCCCAGGTGGGCGTTGAGGTCACCAACCGTGGGCTGAAAGCCATCACCAAGGTCAGCGGCAGGCCCAAGAGTGTGCTGGTGTCCATCGAGGACGGGCGCTTGGTGATGAAGGAAGGGACCGGCCGGGAAGCCGTGCTCTAGCGCTTTTTCCTTGCGGCAAAACTGGCTCTGGTAAGAGTCCATTCGTTGGAGTAGCATCTGATCACCGCCGGCATCCGATGGAGTCCGGCGGGCCACATAATTCTTCAGCCGTGAGGTCGTCGGATGACCTTCCGGTGTTGCTGCCCGGGACCAGCACCCCAGACAGCCAACGACGGCGGCACCCATGATGGGTGCCGCCGTCGTCGTTTTGTTCAGCTCGGCCGATCCGCCGCTCAGCCCTGGTAGGCCGGGTAATCCGTGTAACCGGTGGCGCCTTCGGCGTAGAAGGTGGAGGCGTCGGGCTCGTTCAGCGGAAGGCTTTCCTTCCAGCGGCGGGCAAGGTCCGGGTTGGCGATCGCGGGGCGGCCCACCACCACGGCGTCCGCATGGCCCTCAGCCACCAGGCTCACGGCTTCTTCCCGGGTGGTGACCACGCCGAAGCCTGTGTTCACCAGGAAGGTGCCGCCGAAGCGTACGCGAAGGTCCTGGACAAGTTCGCCGGCAGGTTCGTGGTGCAGGATGCTCAGGTAGGCGAGGTTGAGCGGCGCAATGCTGTCCACGAGGACTTCGTACGTAGCACGAACATCCGCGGCGTCGGTCTCGGCAATGCCCTGGACATTGTGCTCCGGGGAAATGCGCAGCCCCACCCGGTTTGCGCCGAGGGCGGCAACCACTGCGTTGACCGTTTCGATCACAAAACGGGCGCGGTTCTCGGGTGATCCGCCGTAGCTGTCGGTCCGGATGTTGGAATTTGGCGCCAGGAACTCGTGCAGGAGGTAACCGTTGGCCGAGTGCAGTTCCACACCGTCGAACCCTGCCTCAATTGCGTTCAGGGAGGCGTTGACGATCTCCTGGATGACGACGGGGAGTTCGTCGGTGGTCAGTGCCTGCGGCACCGGGTAGGGCTTCTTGCCGGCCGGCGTCCGGACGTCGCCGTCAATCGCTACTGCACTGGGGGCGACGATGGGCAGACCGCCGGTGATGTCAGGGTGCGAAACCCGGCCGCCGTGCATGATCTGGGCGAACATGCGCCCGCCTTCGGCGTGGACGGCATCCGTAACCTTTTTCCACCCTGCAACCTGCTCCTGGGTGACGATGCCCGGCTGGCCGGGATAGGCCTGTCCTGCGGGAGTGGGGTAGGTGCCCTCGCTGACGATGAGGCCAAGGGACGCGCGCTGGCGGTAGTGCTCGACGACGAGCGGGCCCGGGATGCCTTCCTGACCGGCGCGGAGGCGGGTCAGGGGTGCCATCACCAGCCGGTTGGGAAGTTCAAGTTCGCCGAGGGTGAGTGGGGAAAACAGCATGCGCAGTTCCTTTCGAAGGCTGAAGACGTACTGCCTTTGCCAACTGTGGGGCGCGTGCAACTATTCCGGACTTTCGCGGGTGCGATAGGGATCACAGCCAGTTCTGCCCTGCTTTTGAACCTACCGTGGTGCTTCGGCACCCGGACAGCCCTGCCCCTGGGGATTGGCGTTGCAGTCGTCGGCGTAGTTGCGGGTGAGCGAGCGCCAGACGCTGATCCCTTGCGGGGGCGCGCTGAACTGGCCCTGGCCGGGTATCGGAAGGGGTGGACCGGAGTTCACCGAATAGGTGCCTTGGAACGAGGTTGTCAGCACCACCTGGAAATCGCCGGTGGATGCGTAGGCGTGGCTGGTCCGGGTCTTCTCGCCCCACCTGTCCTGTGGCAAGGCGCCGCCCATTGACGGCTGGGGGCCGAAAACCGTGCCGTCCCCGTAGTTCCAGGTGTATTGGACGGGTGTCGCCACCACGTGTACCTGTTGGCCGAACATGGTGATGTCGAACTGCTGTTCAATGGCTTCCGCGTAAAAGTTCGTCTCCGCGCCCCGGAGGGTATTGGGGCTGGGCTGCGCCACAACCTTCCCGGCGTTGACCGGCAGGTTCTGGAACTGGCGCTGGATATCGGCGGCGATCCGGGGCAGGAGGTCCTCGGGCTTCGGGTCGTAAAGGCAGGTGGGTCCTGAGTGATGCGCCCAAACCGCGCCGGGCACGCCCCGCGGCCGCGACAGCCACACGACCGGAATGCCCTTGGCACCGTCCTCCCGGTCCTTGCAGTCGAGCTGGCGGGCAAGGCAAGGGGTGTCAAAGTCTCCTCCGCCGAGGTGGCATTGGAGCTCGTACTTGTACTCGTTGGGGTCGGTGCTTACAGTCCCAGGTTCAGGTGGAGACATATGACCGGTGACTGGATCCTTAGTCCAACTGTCAACGTCTATTCCCACCTCACCGAAATCAGCTTCAAGACCGTCATCCGCAAATCCTGGGGGCACGAGCCCGGCGTTCAAAACCACCAATATGATCAGGAACGAAACAATGCTTCGCGAGCTTAATCGAAGCATCAGCGTAAGGGATGCAGATCGTTGACGCGCCAGGCGCCAGCCTCGAAGTTGGCCAACAGTACGTTGCCCGTGTTCGAACCGTTACTGGCAGTTCTAAACTCCCTGCCGCCGGGCTCGTAGTAACTGATAGGACTCTGCAGGACCTGCAAAATGACTTGGAAGTTTCCATCAGCAGATCTCTCAAACGTAGTCGTCCTGACGGGAATCGTGATCTTCCCACCCGACAGCCAGCGATTCCCTTGATAGTTGGTAATCAGAGAAGTGCTTAGTTTCGAGCAATAGTCACAGCCTGGCGAGGTTACTGACTCTAGGCCCGCCACATCACCAGTCTGGTAAGCGTAATTGAGTAGTTCAAACCAATAGGCAGTAAACGCCTCTAGTCCTTCCCTCGTTTCTGTCTTGGCTACTTCCGGCAGCACGGGAACCGGCACGTTTTGGGCGGGGCCGGACGCGTCGGCTGGCTTATAGACGGCGCTGGGTGTGGGGATGGGAGTCGGCGTGGTGCTGGCTGTGGGCGTCTCGGCCGCCACGGGCGACGAAGTGCCGCCCGGCCCCGGAGAGCCCCCGGAATTGCAGCCGGACAGAGCCAGTGAAAGACCAATAACAAGGGCTGCTGCCCCGGACCGCACAGCGCGGGACGTAAAGAAGTTCTGTGATGTCATGGGCCGCTGTACCCCCAGTAAATTTCAAGACGGCTTGCTCCGGACAGTGAGTTAAGGGTAGCCCACGTCACAATTCGGCGACCGAACTTATCCACAGGCGGACCCGGTTCCGTTTCTACCATCCGGAATGCGACAGAAGAAGTCATAAAGGAAGCCGGCACACCACGTGCACCGGCTTCCTTTTTGTAATGACCGCCAGAACTAAAGCGCCTATTTTCCGGCTGGGAGCACCAACTCCCCTGTCTTGTCCGTCGACAAGGCGAGCGAAGAAACGTACTGGATACCGCCGTCGGGAGCGTCCTGCGCGGAACGCACCATGTCCGGCCGCTCGAATTCCAACCCCGTCACGTGGCATAGGAGCTTGGCGTCGCTCGGGTTCCCATCGGCGTCGAACATGGGCAGATCAATGCCGTCTTCGGTGCGGCGAAGATAAAACCTGCCGCGGGTCAGCACAGCGAGAACCGGCGGCAGGACCAGCGCCAGGCCAACCGCGAAAATGGGCGAGTACGGCTGGATTGCGGCACCGAACGCACCAAAGAACACGGCAATGGAAATTCCTGCGGACACCAGCATGGACACGAATCCGACCGGGTTCACGGCGTACAGCATGCCGCGGCGGAACTCCGGCACCTTCGGCGAGATCTTCAGCAGGTACTTGTTGATGGCGATATCGGACGCCACCGTGACCACCCAGGCCATGGCGCAGTTGGCGTAGAAACCGAGGATGGTATTGAGGAAATCGAACATGTTCGCTTCCATCAGAACCAGCGCAATCAGCAGGTTCACCACGACGAACACCATCCGGCCCGGGTACGTCTTAGTGATGCGCGTGAACGAGTTGGTCCACGCCAGGGAGCCCGAATATGCGTTGGTGACGTTGATCTTGATCTGCGAGATGACCACCAGCACCACGGCCAGCGTCATGGCCAGCCAGGCCGGCATCATCTCCTGGTAGACGCCCAGGAACTGGTGCACGGGCTCATTGGCCGTGGCAGAGGCGGCGGGGTCCAGTGTGGCGATCAGGTAGATGGCGATAAACAGTCCCACAATCTGCTTGATCGCCCCAAAGATCACCCAGCCCGGCCCGGCAAGGATCACCGCACGCCACCAGGCTCCCTTGTTGGCCTCGGTACGCGGCGGCATGAACCGGAGGTAGTCGATCTGCTCGGCGATCTGCGCCATCAGGGACAGGCACACTCCGGCTGCGAGCATCACGGACGCCAGGTTCGGTCCGCCATCGCCGGACGCACCCGTGTACGCAAAGAAGCTGTCGATGCTCTCCGGATGGGACATCAGCAGGTAGCCCACGGGAACCACCATCAGCAGCAGCCACAGCGGAGTGGTCCACACTTGAAGTTTGGCCAGGGTGTTCATCCCATAAATCACCAACGGGATGATGATCACGGTGGAGGCGGCATACCCCAGCCACTGCGGGACGCCGAGCCCGAGCTCCAGGCCCTGCGCCATGATGGAGCCCTCCAGCGCAAAGAAGATGAAGGTGAAGGTCGCGAAAATAACGTTCGTGACCACCGATCCGTAGTAGCCAAAGCCGGAACCGCGGGTGATCAGGTCCAGGTCGATGTTGTACCGGGCCGCGTAGTAGGCCAAGGGGAATCCGGTGGCGAAGATGACGACGGCTGCGACCAGGATCCCCAGGATCGCGTTGACAGTGCCGTACGAGATCCCGATGTTCGCGCCGATCGAGAAGTCCGCCAGGTAGGCGATGCCGCCCAGCGCGCTCGTTGCCACCACTCCTGCACTCCACTTGCGGTAGGAGCGCGGCGCGAACCGCAGCGTGTAGTCCTCCAGGCTTTCCTTGGTGGCGTTCAGCGCCGCGGTGTTGCCTGCCGTCGGGGTTGCCGGGGAATGTCCGACGACGGCGGCAACGGATGGTGCCGCCGGTTCCAGTAATTGCGTTGTGTCTGTGTCGTTGCCCATTAGGTGCGTCGCTTTCGTTTGCGTTTAGCCATCACGGCCCTGCGTGCGACGCTATCCAGCAGGAAAGACAGTCCGGTCACAAGCCTGTTTCGGAAGTGTTAAGCCTTGACGGACCTGTCACAAACAGGCGGAGATGGGTACAAAGCCTCTGGCGCATTTCTACTGCGAGTAGAACAATGGCCGCATGATGTTTGAACACGCGGACGGCAATCCCGTCCTGGAACTCGATGACGAGCAGTCCTGGCGCCTGCTGGCGGCAACGCAGCACGGGCGGCTGGTGGTTTCTGTTGCGGGGGAACCGGACATTTTCCCGGTGAATTACGTGACCTCAAACCGGAAGGTCTACCTGCGCACGGCGCCGGGAAACAAACTCGCGCAACTGACCATCAACGCCCAGGTGCTGTTCGAGACCGACGGCATCCTCTCGCAGGAGGCCTGGTCGGTTGTCCTGAGGGGCACAGCGCGGGTGCTCAGCAATTCGGATGAGCTCGCAGCCATTGAGGAGCTTGGCCTGAAGACCTGGGTTCCAACACTCAAGGACTTCTACGTGGAGATCGAACCGAAGTCCGTCAGTGGCCGGCACTTCGTGTTCGGCGAACAGCCGGAACGGGAGATCTAACCGCTCCTAGACTGGAAGGATGGCGGACAGGTCCACTGCAGACAAGCTCACCCCCGAGCAGCGCAGCTGGAACATGTCCCGGATCCGCGGCAAGAACACCAAACCCGAGCTTCTGGTCCGCAGGTTGCTGCACGCCAAGGGCTATCGGTACCGCCTGCACGGCAGGTCCGGCGGCACCAAACTTCCGGGAAATCCGGATCTCGTCTTCGCCGCCCGGCACAAGGTGATCTTCGTCAACGGCTGCTTCTGGCATTTCCATGACTGCAGGGTGGGCCTGCACGCTCCGAAAACCAACGCCGAGTTCTGGGCCGCCAAACGCATCCGGACGCGAGAGCGCGACGAAGGTCAGCGCCGGCAGTTGGAAGACGCCGGCTGGGAAGTGCTGACAGTCTGGGAGTGCGAGCTGAAGGACCGTTCAGCCCTCGAAACCCAGTTGGTGAACTTCCTGGACGCCGGCGGCTGACGCAGGAATTCTTGAGGAAATCTTAAGCCGCTGCCAGCACTGTCCTTGATCCTGGCGAGGCAGGATGAACGGGTTGCCGCGATCAGGCAGCACGCCACTGACAGTTTCGGAGCGGCTATCCCCTATCCCCTAGCTTCTCCGGGCCAACAGGGCGGACTTGAAGGCGGATGCCGACGAGTCACTGCTGTTGATGCGCCAGTCCGTTTCCTTCTGCAGATGGAACCAGACGAAGCCCATCACGTCCGGCTGCGCGGCCAGATAAGACACGAGGTCCGTGTTCCAGGCGGCTTTGGAACCACCCAACTCACTGGACGCTGTCTCCGCGATCAGGACGGGTTTTCCGGGTGCCAGGGTGCGGAGCTGGGAGATGCCGGGGCCAAGGAGATCCACCGGGGAAACCCAGCTGCTCCAGGTTTGGGACGTGCCCCAGTTGTAGCCGTCCAGCGCCACGATGTCCACGTAACCTGCCCCCGGGTACAGGCCGGCCAGGTCGGTCGAGCCCCAGTAGGGCACGTTCGGGGACCAAACCCACTGGACATTGGCGGCACCCGTCGCGGCGACAACGTCGTGCACATGACGCCAAGCGGCCACATAGTCTCCGGGCTGGTTGCCGTTGACGCCCTCGGCCCACGGGTACCAGTTGCCGTTCATCTCGTGCGCAAAGCGCAGCATGACCGGCTTGCCCCAGGCCGCCAGCGACTGGCCCCACTGGGTGATATTTGCGTCGAAGTCACCGGCAGCCACCCGGTCAAGCGAATAGGCCGGCTGTTCCACCCCGCCGCCCCAAGCCCACGGCTCCCAGGTCACCAGGGGCGTGGCACCCCGCGAGCGCACCGCATCCATCTCGGTGATTGGCGGAGACTGCAGGAAATCCTTGTAGATCATGACCATCGAGGGACTTTCCCCGGCCAGGGTGGCCACCTCGTCAAGCTCGGTGCCGGCCAGCGCTCCCCCGGCGGTTGCCACTCCGAAGCGCAAGGGAGCCGTGCTGACTGTGGGCGGCTGCGGGGCGGGCGCTGGTGCTGGAGCCGGGGCAGCCTGAACCACGAAAATCGCGGAAGCCTTGATGGACGAGGTCTTGGCAGTGATGGTGAGGTTTCCGGTTGACGCCGCTGGAATGGTGATCCCCGTACTGAAAGCACCCGTCGATGTGGTCTGGAACGCGAAGGTCGTGGAACCCACAATCACTGTCCCGGTAGTGGAGACCTTGAACCCTGTTCCGGTAACGGTCACCGCGGAACCGGCCGGACCGGAAGCCGGGTTGAGCATAACTTGAGGTGAAGTGGCTGCGCTGGCCGGCTGGATTATGGACACGGCCAAACCAGCCACGATTAAGAGCGCGGCAAATAAGGTCCTGAGCGTTCGGAACACGGCAATCTATCCCCAGATTGAAGGCGGTTTTGGGCCGCTGTTGACGTCAATGCGGAAAGCACTGGCCTTGATCCTATGGGCAGCAAACCGCACTCCCATCAAGAAAACCACAATTCTTGCCGAGTCTTCTGCAAGGTAAAGGGAACGGTCCTAACCTGAAAAAAGACGAAGCACCTCCGCATTACCACCCTGTTTTCCGAGTCAGCAATTCCAGCAGAAAGGAGTGTCATGAGCACTTCAGATGATGCGCCCAGGCCGCTGGTAGACCAGTCCGTCCTGGACCGGCTGCGGGAAGAGCTTGAGGAGGAAGAAGGCTACAGCAGGGTCTTCGTGGGGAACTTCATCGAGTACCTGCCACAACGGCTGGCCCGTTTGCGGCTTGCCCTGACCACCGGAGACCTCGACGGATCGATGGATGCCGTCCTCAGCTTGAAGACCTCAAGCCAGATGGTTGGAGCCGAGCGGCTGGCGGGGCTTGCCCTGGAACTGGAGAACGAGATCCGGGCCGAGGCGCGACACGCTGACATGACGGTGGCATTGCCCAGGCTGGCAGCCGCGTACCTGCGGCCCATCACCCAGTGCAGCAGGCAAACCACGCACCGGCTGCAGGCTCAGTGCTGCCCGGGCGCCAAGCGATAACCCACTCCGCGGACTGTTTGCAGCCACCGCGGCTGCTGCGGCGAGTCGCCCAGCTTTTTGCGCAGGTTTCCCATGTGGACCTCGACGGAACGTTCGTCGGCCTCGCTGATGTAACTGCCGACGTCGTAATCCTCATCCCGAAGCCTGCGCACCAGGTCGGACTTGGTCCGGACCGTCCGGCCGGCTTCCAGGAGCGCGTACAGGAGTTCGAACTCCGTTCGGGTCAGGTTCATCTCTTTGCCGTCGACGGCCACCGTGCGGGACGCGTAGCTGAGTTCCAGCCCGTTGTGGCTGAAGTTTCCACGCTCGGGGTGGGCGGTTCCGTCTTGGGAAGCATCCACCGTTACCTCGCCGGGCTCGGGAACGGAGCGTGGCCGCCGCATCATGGCCGCGACGCGGGCGCGCAATTCGCGCGGCCGGAACGGTTTGGTGAGGTAGTCGTCCGCACCCGACTCGAGCCCGATCAGGGTGTCCAGTTCCTCGGTGCGGGCCGTGAGCATCACGATGTAGGCATCCGAAAACTCGCGGATCTGCCGCGACACCTCGAATCCGTCGATGTCCGGCAACCCCAGGTCCAGGGTGATGACGTCAGGATTCAGGCTCTTTGCCATCAGGACGCCCTCCGCGCCGCCGCTGGCGACCGAGACGTCGAATCCAGCCTGGGTCAGCACAGTGCGAACCAGTTCCCGAATGTCGTGGTCATCCTCGATGACCAGACCCACACGTGCCTCACTCATAGAGCCCCCTCAGTGCCAACGTCAGAAGTATAGCTGGCTGCGGATATCCTGCTGGTATGGCCCTGCAAACCCCCACATCCGCGTCTTCCACCCCATGAGCGACCCCACAGCCTGGTCCTCCGGACGGCTGCGGTTTTTCAAGCGGCCCTTTCACGAGTACCGGCTGACGGACCGGGTGGCCATGAGCCAGATGCCGTTGTTCGTGACCACCATCCTGACGGCCCTGCTGGTCTGGGCGTTCTTCCCGGACACCATGGACAACCCCCTTTTCGTCACGTTCCTCATCTCCCAGCTGGCGATCATGGCGCTGTGCTACCTCATCCCCTGGGAGCGCCTGCCCTACACCAGCTTCCTGGCCATCCCCCTGCTGGACTTCATCTCGATCGCCGCCGGCCGGGAGGGCGGACAGGAAAGCCTCGCGGGTATCAGCCTGCTGGCCGTGTTCCCGGTCATCTGGCTCTGCGCGTCGGGCTACTACCCGCGGGCCGCCTTGTGGCTCTCCTTCCTGGGACCGCTGGCCATTATCTGGGTGCCGTTGCTCCTGAAGGGAAACTACACGCCACAGGACTTTGCCCGGTCGCTCCTGCTGCCGGTCATGATGCTGGGCATTGGCGTCTCAGTGAGCGTCCTGACCCTGAGCATGATGCGCCAGCAGACGCAGCTGGAGGAAAAAGACGAGCAGCTGCGGGCCAACCTGCGCATCAGCAAGCGCCAGGAGGCCCTGTTAAACACCGTGCTGGAAACCGTGCACCTGGGCGTCCTTGCCGTCGACGCCGACGGCCACGACGTCCTGATGAACCGGAAACAGCGCGCCAACCATGAACTGGCCAGGCCAAAGAATATCGCGGACCCCAACGAGTCACAGCTGCTGGTCTTCGGCCCTGACCGCAAGACGCTGGTCGCCGTGGAGGAGCGGCCGGTCCGCCGGGCCGTCCTGGGGGAAACCTTCACCGATTACCTCGTCTGGCTGGGCGAGGGGAAAGAACAGCGGGCCTTTGTCACGACGGCACGCGCCATGAAGGATTCCGATGGCAACCTCGGCGGCTCTGTCATCGTCTTCAGCGACGTCACGGACCTGGTGAACGCGCTCACCGCCAAGGACGACTTCGTCTCCAGCGTCTCCCACGAATTCCGCACGCCATTGACCTCCATCCTCGGGTACGTGGAGATCCTGCTGGCCGATGAGCTGGAAGGGCCGCAGCGCGAGATGCTGGAGATCATCCGCCGGAACTCCGAGCGGCTCCTGACCCTGGTGTCGGACCTGCTGTCCAGCAGGAACGGCCAGTTGATCGTCACGCCCCACGCCGTCGATGTGGCCGAACTCGTGCGCAGCAGCGTCTCCTCCGCGATGCCGCGGGCCGCCGCCGCCGGCGTCGAACTGCGGGCCGAAACCCCGGAGCGCCTGGAAGCTCACGTGGACAGCGCCCGGATCTCCCAGGTCCTGGACAACCTGGTGTCCAATGCCATCAAGTACTCCCCGGACGGCGGCGAGGTGGTGGTGTCGCTGGCGCAGGAGGACGGCCACGTGGCCTGCCGCGTCACCGACACCGGCATGGGGATGAGCCCGGAGGACGCCTCCGAAGTGTTCGCCAAGTTCTTCCGCACCAGCAGCGTCCGCCGCACCGCCATCCCCGGCGTGGGCCTGGGCCTGCCCATCAGCAAGGCGATCGTCGAGGCACATGGCGGCACCATCGGCGTCGACAGCACGCTGGGTGAAGGGACCACCTTCATGTTCCGGGTGCCGGTGTAGCGGCCCCGCGCCCACGGGGTTACCTGGCCGGGCCTGCGGGGGCAGGACGCGGGTGGGAAACCACCTCGCCCCAGGACTGGCGGACGAGGTCCCTGACGGAGGCAAGGATGGCCGACGGCGGCTGGCTGAGATCCAGCGGGAACTCCACGATGTCGATATCGGTGTTAAGGATGCGGCGGAGTTTCATTTCGCCCTTGCCGGCATAGACGAGCCAGGCGGTGGGTACGGCCAGCGCCGTGCAGTGCGCCAGCATCTGGTAATGGTCTGCGGTGAGGGACGCACCGGCGTCCGACGCGGCCCGGTACTTGGCGTTGTACGCCACCACCGGCCGCCCACCCAGCAGGTGGACAGCATCCGGGCGCACGGACAGGCGGTCCGAGTCGCGCACCGCCTCGCTGAGGAGGGCGTTGTACCGCAGCCGAAGCTCCCCCGGATACGCGGCCATCGCCGCCCGCAGTGCGGTTCCCACGAAGTCCCCGAACACCTGGGCCATGTCCACCACGAACGAGGCCGTCCGCTGCCTGCCCTCCCCCGCTTCCGCGGACGCGTTGCGCAGGATCAGCTCCGCCAGGCGCAGCACGGCGTGGTAGCGCAGGTTCATCCTGGTGGGCTTCCACGGCGGCACCGGCGCCCCGGACGGAAGGCGCGTGACGGCGTCGAGCTTTCCCTTCAGCTGCCGCAGCCTGCCCAGCACCTCCGGCCGTACCCCCGGCACCTGCCCCATCCGCTCCAGCGCAGCGCGCAGGATCCGGTTTTCCGCGATGTCCTCGGTGAACTCGTCGTAGGAGACCTCCAGGGGAACCAGCATCCCGGGACGGCGGGAGATCTGGTCCGAAATCCGGATGCGTCCCTTGACCGTCCGCAGCGACTCGTCCACGGTGAGGTAGCCCTGCAGGACACCACGGCCCAGGGCCCCTTCGGCCAGCTGCGCCAGCGACTCGGCCAGGGCGCTCCACAGGTCACGGTCCTCGTCAGCGGCCACCAGGTCCGGCCGGAAGCCCTGATCCCCCGCATAGCTGAGGAGGAAGAGGAGCCGGCTGAGCCCCAGCCTGTCCTTGGGCCGGACGTCCAGCTGGAGCGTGGGGGTCCGGACGGAGCCCACCTTGCCCACTGGTTCAATCCTGTACAGCCCCATGCCCATGGGGGATGCCTTGGCCAGCCCGCTGGAGTTCAGGAAGGAAGCACTTGGCGCGTCCAGCCGTTCCACCAGGCCGCCTGACAGCTCGTCCAGGACCAGGTGCCGCACGGACGCCCGGGGATCAGCGCGCTGCAACGCGTCCCAGCAGCTGGTCCAGCCCGAAGCGCTCCTCCAGCTGTGCCCGCGTGAGCTGGCCGTGGTAGTGCTCCTCCAGCAGCGGCATCAGCTCATACTTCCAGATCCGGCGGAGCCCGGCCGGGGTTTGGGCCGCTGGCTTCATGAAGTAGGACGGCCCGATCATCAGGTCCCGGTCCCACTCGTCGATGGCACCGTTCAGCGCATCCAGCAGCAGCGCCGGGGTGGTGTCCAGCTGCCGGGCCTGCAGGAACCGGAGCAGGGAGCCGTTAACCGGCTCGGTCTGCGGGTGCAGCTCAATGAAGGAGAACCGGCGGCGGATGGCTGCGTCCATCATGGCGATGGAGCGGTCCGCAGTGTTCATGGTGCCGATGATGTAGAGGTTGTCCGGCAGCGTGAACGGTTCGTTGGGGCTGTACTGCAGGTAGATCCGGTCGTCGCGGTATTCCAGCAGGAAGTACAGCTCGCCGAACACCTTGGCCAGGTTGGCGCGGTTCATCTCATCGATGATCAGGAAGTACGGCTTCTTCCCGTTCCCGGGTTTAGCGGCTTCCTCCGCCAGCCTGCGCAGCGGGCCAGCCACCAGCTTGAAGGACACCTGGCCCTCGTCCGTCTTGTCCGGCCGGTAGCCCTCGAAGAAGTCCTCGTAGGCATAGGACGGGTGGAACTGGACCAGCTTGACGCGCTCGTCGGTGGTGTCGTCCGCCAGCTCGGCGGCGAGGTGCTTGGCCAGGTAGGTCTTGCCGGTGCCCGGAGGGCCGTAGAGGACCAGCTGGCGGTTCTCCTCCAGCAGGTCCGCGATCTCCTGGAGCGGTTCCAGCTCCATGTGCAGCGACGCCGCGAATTCCTGCGTCAGCGGGCGGAAGCCCTCCTGGACAGGCTGGACGACGGCGGCACCGTCAGTGTCGCCGTCGGGCTCGGTTTCCGCCTCGGCAGGCAGCAGCGCCTGCAGCGCCTGGACCACCCGGGTCACGTCCACCACGATGCCGGGGGTGGCGAGCTGGCGCTGGACGTGCCGGGGAAGGCTGGTGGTGGTGTGCCCGTCGTCGAACCAGCGCACCTTGCGCCGCAGCCGGCGGTTGTCGTCGTTGTACTCGGGCTCCCCCAGCACGCCGCCCAGCCGGACAGTTCCGGCGTGCTGGTAGAGCACCAGATCACCCGGTTTCATGACGGTCAGGAAGGCAAACACCGCAGTCTTGGTGTCCTCGCGTTCCACGTAGCCCAGGTGTTTGTAGTCCTCGTCCACGGCGTGCTGGACCAGGCCGGCGGTGACGCCGGGGTCCAGGTGCCGGAGATGTTCGACGTCGAGGGTCACCTTTTCCTCGCCGTGCCAGGCCGTGAGCAGCTCGGCGTGGTCGCTGTGCGTGCGGAGCAGCCAGGCCCGCCGGCCGGGGTCGCCCACTTTGCGCCACTGGCTGACCAGCTGGCGGGAGTACCAGTCCGTGCGCTGGCCCGCCTGCTCGTCCAGGTGCAGCCGGATGCGGTGGATGTCCGCCGTGATGTCCTCTTCGCTGTCGCCGTTGGCCCCGCCCACCAGCGACGCGAACGCGTCCCGGATTTCCTGCCGCTCCACGTCCGCCACCACCGGCTCGAAGTAGCTGGGCCAGGCCAGGAATCAATGCTGCGGCGGATGGCGGGCTGATCGTCGGGAGTTGATGCAGCGAGGCGGTGGAACTGCACGGGGTCCTTGATGGCCGCCTGCACCACGCTTGCCGGCCGCTGCGCCACGTTCTGCACAAACCGGCACAGCCACTTCAGGTGGTCCCAGATGGTCCAGTTGAATTCGGCGGTCCGATCGCGGATCACGCCGTGGTCCGTCATGCCGGCGTACAGCTCCTCGGGAAGCTCCAGCGGCGGCTCAAGCCAGCCCGCGGCCTCGGCCACGCGGGCGCGCTTGACCTTCAACGACTTCACTTCGTGGGCCAGCGGAAGCGACTGCAGGAACAGCAGCTCCACGGCCAACTGCTTGGCCCCGCGGGTGGCGCCCTCCAAGTTCTCGCGGAGGTTGGTCATCATCGGGGCCTTGGAGTCGGCGATGCCCCGGTCCAGGCGGTCGAGCAACTCCGCGGCCGCCGGAACCGACCAGGTCCGGGTGCGGCCGTCCAGGGGTGAAGCCTTGCCTTGGAGACCGGGCCCCAGCACGAACCACGCCGCATCCTCGATCTCCTTGGAGATGCCGAGGGCGCGGGTCATGGCAACAGTGGCAGTGGGGGTCATGCCTCCAAATTTACAGGGTCAAGCTGGGCGGCCGCTCCAAACCGTCCGGCCGCCCATCCGCCATGCCGGGCTAAATGCCGGTGGCGGGCCGCTTCCTGCCGAAGACGAAGTACCCCATGGGGCCGATGAAATTGATGAACGAGGCCGCCCGCCAAACAGCCTTTGGGCCGTTAATCAGCTCGGCGGGCCTGCGCGAGATGTCCCGTTGGGCGGCAACCAGCAGGGACACCTGCATGATCGCGGTAAGGATGATGCCCGCCCTGCCGGATGGGGACATTTCCTTCCATGTCTTCTTGTTCCGGCGGCCATGGGTCTTGTTCTTTGCCATCTTGTTTTTAGCCATCTTGTTTTTAGCCATCGGGGCTTCCTTTCACCGTTCGCTGGTTGTTCCAGTCCAGTGTGTCCAGACCGGCCCTGTCCAGAGGCTTACTGCCTGTAGGGGGCCATCCGTTCCTTTTGTTCCTGGCTGAGTCTCTGCACCCGGCCGGTCGTTTCGTCCACGAACGCCAGGTGGCTGCTCGCCTTCACGCAGTCCTCGCGGGTGACGGGGTCCTGGAGCAGGTAGTGGATATCGAAGCTGGCTCCCTTGACGGCGCCGATCCAGAGCTGCACCACCGCCGGAATGTTGCGGTACTCCAGCGTCCGGACGTAGCGGATCTTGTGATCCACTACCAGCGCCATGGTTCCGGCCGGAACGTCGTTGAACAGCGATACCGGCGGCTCCACACCGGGCAGACCCGCGCCCCGGGGCGGCCCGAAGGCGGCGATCCTCGCCTCCTCCAGCATCCTGACGATCTGGACATTGTTGATATGGCCGTAGGCGTCCATGTCTCCCCAGCGCATCGGCACCAGGACCTCAATGCGCTTACCGCCGTCCGGCCCGGCCCCTTCCGCGGCCTCCCGTCCGTCTTCCTGCCGCTGCAGCCGCTGGGCTGCCTCGGCCTGCTGGGCGCTCAGCTGCGCACCGCCGTCGAATCGTCCACCGGTACTTCTCCGGCATCTGCACCCGCGAACTGTGACATGTAGAGGCGGTGGTAGGCGCCCCGGGCGTCGAGCAGCACCTGGTGGTTGCCCTGTTCCACGATTTGTCCGTTTTCCATGACCAGGATGGTATCGGCATCGCGGATGGTGGAGAGCCGGTGGGCGATGACGAAGCTCGTGCGGTCCGAGCGCAACGCGGCCATGGCCTTCTGCACCAGGAGTTCGGTGCGGGTGTCCACGGAACTGGTGGCCTCGTCCAGGATCAGCAGCGAGGGGTTCGCCACGAAAGCACGGGCGATGGTGATGAGCTGTTTCTCGCCGGCGCTGACGTTGTTGCCCTCCTCGTCAATCACGGTGTTGTAGCCCTCGGGCAGGGCCCGCACGAAGCGGTCCACGAAGGTGGCCTTCGCGGCGGCCATCACCTGCTCGTGCGTGGCGTTGAGGTTGCCGTAGCGGATGTTGTCGTAGATGGAGCCGCCGAACAGCCACGCGTCCTGGAGGGACCATACCCACTTTGGAGCGCAGCTCGGAGCGGCTGAGGTGCGTAATGTCCACGCCGTCGAGCATGATGGAGCCGGCGTTGAGCTCGTAGAACCGCATAACCAGGTTCACCAGCGTGGTCTTGCCGGCGCCCGTGGGCCCCACAATCGCCACTGTGTTGCCGGGCTCTGCCGTGAAGGACAGGTTCTCGATGAGCGGCTTGTCCGGGGTGTAGCTGAAGGTAACGTTCCGGAAGTCCACATGCCCGTCGGTCTTCGGCGGCAGGTGTTCGGTGGCGGTCTCGGCGTCCTGTTCGTCGGCGTCCAGGAATTCGAAGACGCGCTCGGAGGATGCCACGCCGGACTGCAGCATGTTGGCCATGCCCGCCATCTGGCCCAGGGGCTGGGTGAACTCACGGGAGTACTGGATGAACGCGGTGGCATCACCCAGGGACATGGCGCCGGATGCCACCCGCAGGCCGCCCACCACTGCGATGCCCACGTAGCTCAAGTAGGAGACGAACTGCATGACGGGGAAGATGATTCCGGACACGAACTGCGCCCCAAAGCTTGCCTTGTAAAGGGCCTCGTTGCGTTCCTCGAACCGGGCCAGCATGTCCGCATCGCGGCCGAAGACGCGGACCAGGTCGTGCCCGGAAAAGGACTCCTCGATCTGGCCGTTCAATGACCCGGTGTTCTTCCACTGGGCAGCAAAGAGCTTCTGGCTCCGGACTCCGATCAGGCCAGCGGCCACCCCGGACAGCGGAAGCGCGATCAGGGCAATCAGGGCCAGCTGCCAGGAGACGATAAACATCATGATCACGATGCCCACCACGCTCAGCACGGAATTGACCAGTTGGGCGAAGGCCTGCTGGAGTGCCTGCTGGATGTTGTCGACGTCGTTGGTCACCCGGGACAGCACGTCGCCGCGCTGCCGGGTGTCGAAGTAGTTCAGGGGAAGCCGGTTCAGCTTGGCCTCGGTGTCATCACGCAGCCGCCGGATGACCTTCATGACGATCCGGTTCAGCACGTACCCCTGCAGCCACATGAAGATGTTCGCCACGAAGTACATGAGCAGCACGATGGCGATGAGCATGGTGAGCTTGTCGAAGTTGATGCCGGTGCCGGGCACAAGTTCCATGCGGGCCACCATGTCCGCAAAGTTGTCCTGCCCCTGCTGCCGGAGGCCGGCAACGAACTGCTCCTTGCTGGCCCCGGCGGGAAGTTGTTTGCCAACCACCCCGGCGAAGATCACGTCCATGGCCTGGCCCAGGATCTTGGGGGCGATGACGTTGAGGACCACGGAGATGACCACCAGGCCCACCACGGCATAGATGCCCAGCGCTTCGGGCTTCAGCAGCCCCATGAGACGTTTGGCAGACGGCCAGAAATGCTCGGCTTTCTTGGCCGGCATGGCACCGAACATGCCGCCGTCGGCTTCGGTGGGCTGGAACTCCTCTTCGACGTAGTCGTCATCCTCCGGCTGCCCTGCGCCCGGTTGTGCCTCCCCCGCGGGCGGCTGGACGGACATTGGCGTCTCTTCCACGGGACTGGAGTCCTTCTTGCGCGGGCTCATGCCACTTCCTCCACACTCAGCTGGGATTCAACGATTTCCTGGTAGGTGGGTGAGGTTTCCAACAGTTCCTCATGGGTTCCACGGTCAACGATCCGCCCGTTGTCCAGGACCAGGATCTGGTCAGCCTCGGTAATGGTGGAGATCCGCTGGGCCACGATGATCACCGTGGCGTCCGAGGTGGTGCGTTTGAGGGCGGCACGGAGCCGGGCGTCGGTGGCAACGTCCAGGGCGGAGAAGGAGTCGTCAAACAGGTAGACGCGCGGTTTGGTCACCAGCGCGCGGGCGATGCACAGGCGCTGGCGCTGGCCGCCGGAGACGTTGGTGCCGCCCTGCGAGATCCGGGAATCGAGTCCGTTCTTCTTTTCCCGGACAAATGATTCACCCTGGGCTGTCCGGAGCGCATCCCACAGTTCCTGGTCGGTCGCCTCGGTCTTGCCGAACCGGAGGTTGTGCCCGATGGTGCCGGAGAACAGGTAGGGACGCTGCGGCACCAGGGCGACGCGTTTGGTGATCTCCGCGCGGTCCAGCCTGTCCACCGGGACGCCGTCAAGCAGCACCTGGCCTTCTGCGGCGTCGTACAACCGCGGCAGGAGGGAAAGGAGGGACGTTTTGCCGGCACCGGTTGACCCAATGATGGCGATGGTCTGGCCGGGGCGTGCAGTGAAGCTGATGTTGCTAAGCACCGGGGACTCGGCTCCCGGGTAGGCAAACGTGACGTTGCGGTACTCAACCACGCCTTGCAGGGAGGCCGGGGCTTCGGGACGCTCGGGGTCGTGGATGGAAGGTTCGACGCCGAGCACCTCGCCGATGCGGTCAGCACAGACTGAGGCGCGCGGGATCATCATGGCCATGAACGTGCCCATCATGACGGCCATCAGGATCTGCAGCAGGTACTGCAGGAATGCGGTCAGCGAACCCACCTGCATGGCACCGGCGTCCACCCGCTGCCCGCCAAACCACAGCACAGCGGCAGTGGACAGATGCAGGATCATGCTGATGGCCGGGAACATCAGGACGAACAGGGCGCCGATGCGGAGGGAGACGTCCGTGAGTTCCTTATTGGCGCCACCGAACCGGTCCGTCTCATACGGTTCGCGGACGAAGGCCCGGACCACGCGGATACCGATGATCTGTTCGCGCAGGACGGCGTTGATCCGGTCGATCTTCCGCTGCATGGAGCGGAACAGCGGCATGAGGCGGACCACCAGGTACCCCACCACCACGGCCAGCAGCGGGACGGACACCCACACCAGCCAGGAGAGGTTGATGTCCTCACGCAGCGCCATGATGATGCCGCCGATGCACATGATGGGGGTGGCGACCATGAAGTTCAGCGCCATCAGCAGGAGCATCTGCACCTGCTGGACATCGTTGGTGCCGCGGGTGATGAGCGTGGGAGCGCCGAACGCGTTGACGTCCTTGGCGGAGAAGCTGGTGACTTTGCGGAACACCGCGCGGCGCAGGTCGCGGCCCACCGCCATGGCCGTCCTGGAGCCGAAGTAGACGCCGGCAATGGCCGCAGCTATCTGGGCGAAGGCCACCAGGAGCATCACTGCACCGGTGCGCCAGATGAAATCGGTGTCTCCGCGGGCCACCCCTTCGTCAATGATCTGCGCATTCAGGCTGGGCAGATACAGGGCGGCAATGGTGGACGCGAGCTGGAAAACGAGGACAGCCAGGATGTACGGCAAATACGGTTTGGAGTAGCGCCGTATAAGGGTGAGGAGCATGGACTCAACTCTAGTGATGCCCACCGACATTGGGTCCCCTTGGAAGCAGGTTTTCCGGCCGGAGCCACTGGTGGAGGGCCAGTCTACGGGGGCACCATGGGCAGCGGCATTCCCCGCAGTCCGCAGTAGAAGCCGCAGCCCGCACCGGGAAGTGTCTTCCCGGTGCGGGCTGCGGCGTTGGTGTTGCCGGTGCGGGGGGCCGCGCCCTGCTGTCGATGGCCTGCCAGGCGCTGCTAGGAGCCGGCCCCGGCGGACGGAGCCTCGGCTGACAGGGCATCGGCTGACAGGGCATCGGCTGACGGTGCGTCAGGCGCTGCGGCACTGTGCTTCCCGCGCCCTGCCAGGTACAGCGCGGCCGCTGCCTGGATCTTTCGCTCCTTCAGGAGCTTGCGCTGCATCCTGCTGAGCTCTGCCGCGGTGGCCGCCTGCCTGGCCGCCACGTCCTGCTGGGAGCGCAGCTGTTCCTGGATGTCCAGCACCAGGCCGCCCAGTTCCGCCTGCTGGCGGGCCAGCAGGTGCTGGGTGTCCTGCAGTTTCTGCAGGGTGGCGGCGGCGCTGGCCACCGCGTCGGCAGCCTTGTCCATCGTGTCGGCAGAGCGCAGGTCCAGCCCTTCGGAACGGAAGCTCCTGGCGAAGACTTCCTCGAAGTCCTCCGTGGCCACCCGCCCGGACGCCGCGGCAGCAGCGGCAGCACCGCCGTCGTACATCTTGGCCGGCGCTGAACCCAGCCCTGCAGGTGTGGCACTCCTTGCGGGCAGTCCGTTCCCGGGGGCGTTCCCGGCCGGCGGGACCACGGGCAGCTGGCCGGTCATGGCGGTCATTCCGGCTTCGCCGGCGGCGTTGGCCTGCAGTGTGGCCTCGGGGGTGATGTCCACGGTCCTGCGCAGCGGCACCTCCTTGATGAAGATCACGGCGATGAGGGCAACCGCGCTCACGACCGCGGAAATCATGAAGATGCCGGCAGTCGCGTCACCGTAGGCCGCCCGCATGATGTCCGCGACCGGTGCGGGCAGGTCCTTGAGGTCCATGCTGGCGCCGCTGTTGCCGGAAGCCTGGATGCCCAGCTTCGACAGTCCATCGGTGGCCAGGTCCTTGACGTGGTTGGCCATGACGGCGCCCAGGACGGACACGCCGATGGCGCCGCCCACCGAGCGGAAGAACGCGACGGAGGCACTCGCGGAACCGATGTCCTTGGCCTGGACCGTGTTCTGCACGGCGAGGACCAGGTTCTGCATCAGCATGCCCAGGCCGATGCCGAAGATGCCGGTATAAAGGCCGGTCAGCCAGAGTTCGGTGGTGTGGTCCATGGTTCCGGCTAGCGCCAGGCCGCCGATCAGCAGGACGGTGCCGCCGATCAGGAAGCGCTTCCACTTGCCGTAGCGGCTGATCAGCTGGCCGGACAGGACGGAACCGACCAGGTTGCCGGCGATCATGGGCAGGGTCAGCAGGCCCGCCTCGGTGGGCGTGGCGCCGCGGGCCACCTGGTAGTACTGGCCCAGGAAGGTGGAGGAGCCGAACATGGCCACGCCCACGGCAACGGATGCCACGATGGCCAGCGCGGTGGTGCGTTCGGAGATGATCTTCAGCGGGATGATCGGCTGCGAGACCTTGGATTCAACCAGGACCAGCAGTGCGAGCAGGAGGACGCCGCCGCCCACCATTACCGCGGTCTGCCAGGACCACCAGTCGTAATAGTCGGCTTTGCCTGCGAAGGAGACCCAGACCAGGAGCAGGCTGACGCCGGAGGTGAGCAGGATGGCACCGAGCCAGTCGATCTTGGCCGGGCGCTTGATGTGCGGAACCTTGAGCGTGACCTGGAGCAGGATCAGGGCGACGACGGCGAGCGGCACGCAGACGAAGAACGTCCAGCGCCAGCCAAGCGAGCTGTCCACGATGAAGCCGCCCAGCAGCGGTCCGCCGGCGGTACCGACGGCCATGACGGCACCCATGTAGCCGGAGTACTTGCCGCGTTCACGCGGCGGAATGATGGAGCCGATGATCGCCTGGGCCAGGGCAGTCAGCCCACCCATGGCGATGCCCTGGATCACGCGGGCGGTGAGCAGGAACGGGATGTTTTCGGAGAAGCCTGCCATCACCGAGCCGGCCACGAAAATCACGATGCTGAGCTGGACCAGGACCTTTTTGTCGAAGAGGTCGGCGAGCTTGCCCCAGATGGGGGTGGTTGCTGCGTTGGCCAGCAGCGCGGCTGTGATGACCCACGCGAAGTCGGTCTGGGTGCCCTTGAGCTCGGACATGATGGTGGGCAGCGCGTTGGCCACGATGGTGCTGCTGAGGATTGCGGTAAAGAAGGCAGCGAGGAGACCGGTCAGGGCCTCCATGATCTGCCGGTGGTTCATGGGTGCGCCGGGTTCGTGGCGCTTGGATTGCCGCGACTCCTGTTTGGCGCTGCGTTGGCGCTGGCGCTCCTGTTCCTGGTCCGCGGCGGCGGTGACGTTAGCCATTAATGGACTCCTGCGTTTCGTGTTCAATGGTGGTTCCGGCCGCCCTTGCCCGGATGGAATTCTTCAGGGATGTGGTGAGCTTGCTCAGCATCGCGGCTGTTGCCACGGCGTCGTCCTCGTTCCAGTCGGCGAGGTAGGCCTGCAGGGTCTCCGCCCGGTGCCGCACCAACTCCGCAAGCTTTTCCTTGCCGCGCGGGGAGAGTGCCAACAGCTGGGCCCGGCCGTCGTCCGGATCCGGGGTGCGGACCACCAGGCCCGCGTCCGCCAGCTCCGCCACATGCCGGCTCAGCACCGGAGGGCTGACCCCCAGCCGCTCAGCCAGGTGCGCGGCACGGGTCTCCCCTTCGCCGATGAACTTGAGCACGCCCTGGAGGGCGATGCCCGTGTCCTGGCCCTTGATGTTGATCATGGTGACGCAGCGCAATGCGCGCTGGAGGTCATAGATGTTGCTGACGAGGTCGGCTGCAGTGGCCGGTGCGACAGACATGATCCTCCCTAAAGAATTAGTTGCTGCAAGCAACTGTATCAGGAAAAGGTTGCTTAGGGAAACGAAGTTGTTGCCGCTGGCGCTTAAACACACACGCTCCCCCACTTCAGCCGTTGTGGCAGAAGTGAGGGAGCGTGTGAGCGTTATTGGCTACATCAGTCGCCCAGGTGGGTGGGCCCGAACATCTTCAAAAGCGTCTCAACCACGACGACGTTGGGCCCGTCCCCGGCGAAGCCCGCCTTCAGCGCGTCCCCCACATCCTCCGGGGCAACCCGGGTGGCGGGAATGCCGAAGGACTCGGCAAGCCTGACGAAGTCCGGGCGGGCCAGTTCGGTAGCGGTTGCCTTGCCGAAGGCACCCACCATGTATTCACGCAGGATGCCGTAGCCGCCGTCGTCCACGATCAGCCAGGTGACCGGCACGTTGTGCTGTTTCGCCGTAGCCAGTTCGGCGATGGAATACATCGAGGAGCCATCGCCGGACACGGCGAGTACCCGGCCCGGCCTCCCCTGGGTTTCCAATCCCACGGCCGCTCCAATGGCGCCGGGAAACGCGAAGCCCAGGCCGCCGGCGCCCTGGGCTGAGTGGAACTGCCCCTGCCGCGCGTCCCAGCAGGACCAGCCCCAGTAGGCGGCGATGGTCATGTCCCAGAAGGTCTGCATGTCCGCCGGCACGGCCTCGCGGATGTCGGCCATGAACTTCAGTTCCTTGCCCAGGTCCTGGGATTCCAGCCGGGCACGGACCTTGGCGAGCGATTCCTGCACCAGCGACTCCGGCGTGGCGCCATGCCAGTCCGGGGCCGCGGCCCTGCCGGGCTGCAGTGCTTCATCAAGAGCTGCGAGCGCCTGCCCGGCGTCGGCACGGATGCCAAGGCCAGGCCGGTTGGATTCCAGCACCCGCGGTTCGGCGTCGATCTGGATGATCCGCCCGCGTGGTTCGAACGTGAAGTAGTTGGACGTCACCTCGCCCAGCGAGGAGCCGATCACCACCAGGACGTCGGCGTCCTCCAGGACGTCGGTCATGTAGCGGTCCTCGATCCAGGCCTGGAGGGACAACTCGTGGTTCCAGGGGAACGCGCCATTGCCGCCCGGCGTGCAAATCACGGGAGCGCGGAGTTTCTCCGCGATGGACAGCAGGGACTTCTCCGCCTTGCCGCGGCGGGTGCCGCCTCCTGCAATGATTGCCGGGCGCCTGGCTGCTTCCAGCCACTTCACGGCCTCCCGCACCAGTTCGATCCGCGGCGGGTTGTCCGCTGCCTCCGCCAAGGCATCCTCCACTGGAGGCACCATGATGGGATCCAGCAGCACGTTTTGCGGAATCTCCAGCCAGACCGGGCCCTGCGGTGAGGAGATGGCCTCGGTCCAGGCGTCCTGGATGGCGGACGGGATGCCCGAGGCATGCTGGATCAGGCGCTGGCTCTTGGTTACGTTCGCCGCCGACGCCTTCTGGTCATCAAGCTGGTGCAGCATGCCCTTGCGCCGGGCACCCAGCCCCTCCAGGGGAATCTGGCTGGCCACCACCACCATGGGCACACCCGTGGCGTAAGCCTCCTGTAGGCCGGCCAGGGACGTCAGCGCGCCGGGGCCGGTGGACAGGAACAGCACGCCCACTTCCCCGGTGGCGCGGGAGTAGCCGTCCGCGGCAAAGGCGCTGTTGTTCTCGATCCGGGAGGAGACGAAGTGCAGGTTGCCGCGTCCCATCGCGTCGAACAGTCCCAGGGCATGCTGCCCCGGGATGCCGAACACCGTCTTGGCACCCAACGCTTCGAGGGTCTCGACGACGAGGTCCCCGCCATTGCGGGCACCCCTTCCCTCCGCGGGGGCGGGTGCCGCCAGTTCGGTCACCGCCCTACTCCTTGGTGGCCGCGGCGAAGCCGGCGGGACGGCGGGCCTCCTGGCCCAGGGCCTGCGCCTGGTAGCCCGTTTCGGCTCCGAAGCGGCTCCCGGGAACGGCATTGTCCGCCATGAGGGTCACCAGTTCGTACGCCACGTGGCTGGCGGCAACACCGGTAATTTCGGCATGGTCGTAGGCGGGCGCTACTTCAACGACGTCGGCCCCCACCAGGTTCATGCCGCGGAAGCCGCGGATGATCTCCAGGAGTTCGCGGCTAGTGATGCCGCCTGCTTCCGGCGTGCCGGTGCCCGGTGCGTGTGCCGGATCCAGGACGTCAATGTCCACCGAGATGTAGAGCGGGCGGTTGCCGATCCGGTCGCGGACCTTGGCGACGGTTTCCAGCACGCCCTGATAGTAGACGTCCGCTGAAGTGACAATGCCAAACCCAAAGCGGTGGTCGTCGTCGAGATCCTTCTTGCCGTAGAGCGGGCCGCGGGTGCCGATGTGGCTGATGGCTTCAGTGTCCAGGATGCCTTCCTCCACCGCGCGGCGGAAGGGCGTGCCATGGGTGTATTCGGCGCCGAAGTAGGTGTCCCAGGTGTCCAGGTGGGCATCGAAGTGGAGCATGGCAATGGGCCCGCCGGCGCGCTCGGCAGCGGCCCGCAGCAGCGGCAGCGCGATGGTGTGGTCCCCGCCCAGGGTCAACAGCTTGCTCCCGGCGGCGGTGAGGTCCAGCGCGTTCTGCTGGATGGTTTCGATGGCTTCGTTGATGTGGAACGGGTTGACGGCCATGTCGCCGGCGTCGGCCACCTGGATGTTCTCGAACGGGCTGACATCCCAGGCGGGATTGTAGGGACGCAGCAGCCGGCTGGCCTCGCGGACATGGTTGGCGCCGAAACGGGCCCCGGGGCGGTAGGAAACACCTGAATCGAACGGCACCCCCACCACGGTCACGTCAGCCTTGGCCACCTGGTCCAGGCGGGGAAGACGGGCATAGGTGGCAGCTCCGGCATAGCGGGGAATCCGGGATGAATCGATAGGGCCAAGGTTGCCGTTGGCTTCAATGCGCAGCTCTTCCAATGGAGGCCTCTCCTTCGAGGAGGTAAGGGACAGGTGTGACTGCAATCATACACTCCTGTTTCCCTTAGAGCATCAGGTGTTTACCAAACCTGCCCCCGAACCCCGAGGACAAGTCAGCGGCTGGCGGCGGGCACCAGGACCCAGAGCACCTCTACGGGCTTGTCCGTGGGGTTGGCCCAGGTATGGGGTTCGCGGCCGGGAAAGGTTACGGTGTCGCCGGCGCTCAGGTCGTATTCCTCGTTGGTGAGGATCAGCTTGATGGACCCCTTGATCACATGCAGCACATCCACGTCGCAGTCCACCGCATAGAGCTCGGACTCGCCGCGGCCGTGCGGCTCGATCACGGCCTGGATGATCTGGACCCTGCGCTCCGAGCGCGCCGTCAGGAGCCGCTCCACGATGCCCTGGCCGCCGAGCGAAATCCGGGGGCCGTCGTTCCGCTTGGTCAAGTGGGTCTCGGGTGCCGCAAAAAGGTCGCCAATGGAAATGGACAGGACCTGGCAGAGCGTCACCAGTGAGGCCACCGACGGTGAGGTCAGGTCCCGCTCCACCCTGCTGAGGAAACCCTTTGTCAGGCCGGTGGCATCGGCAACCTGCTCGATGGTGAGCCGCTGGGACTGCCGGGCGGCCCGGATCCTTGAGCCGATGGCAACAGGGACGTTACTGGGCTCAACTGGCAGTGCCTTCATCTACGAACCTTTCATGGCCGGCAGTCCGGCTCCACTCTCGAGCCATACTAATCTGCGGCGCTTTTGTGACACGCGCATGCCACACGGGAGCGGCACCGGCGTTCCGATCCTTGACTGTTGCAGCCGTCACACTCTAGTCTTTGGAAACTCCTGTTGCCTATAAGGCAATACCAGGAACCCCTCTCCGTTCGTCCGCGGCGGTGCCGGGCGCCGTCGCCCCCGGCACCACACCCGGCCCACAGCTCCAAGGAGCCAACTATGGATGCAAGTGCCATCAACATCGCCATCGTGGTGGTGTATCTGCTCGCAATGCTGGCCTTCGGCTGGTGGGGCAAATCCCGCACCAGGAACAACAGCGACTTCCTCGTTGCCGGCCGTCGCCTGGGACCGTTCCTGTACACCGGGACCATGGCCGCCGTCGTCCTCGGCGGGGCGTCCACGGTGGGCGGCGTGGGCCTTGGCTACAAGTTCGGCATCTCCGGCATGTGGCTGGTGGTGGCCATTGGCGCCGGCGTCCTGCTGCTGAGCCTTCTCTTCGCCGGGACCATCCAGAAACTGAAGATCTACACCGTGTCCCAGATGCTCACCCTCCGCTACGGGAGCAAGGCCACCCAAGCCTCCGGCATCGTCATGCTCGCGTACACGTTGATGCTCTGCGCCACGTCAACCGGCGCCTATGCCACCATCTTCGTCGTGCTGTTCAACCTGGACCGGGCGCTGGCCATCGCCATCGGCGGCGCGATCGTCCTGGTGTACTCCACCATCGGCGGCATGTGGTCCATCACCCTTGCGGACCAGGTCCAGTTCGTGATCAAGACGGTGGGCATCTTCTTCCTCATGCTCCCCTTCACCCTGAACGCCGCGGGCGGCCTCGACGGGATCCGCAGCCGCGTGGATGCCAGCTTCTTCCAGATGGACGGCATCGGCGTCCAGACGATCATCACCTACTTCGTCGTCTACACCCTGGGCCTGCTGATCGGCCAGGACATCTGGCAGCGCGTGTTCACCGCCAAGACCCCAAGGGTGGCCCGTTGGGGCGGCGCCACCGCAGGCATCTACTGCATCCTCTACGGCGTGGCCGGTGCGCTGATCGGCATGGCCGCCAACGTGGCCCTGGCCAACGTCAAGATCGCGGCGAAGGACGACGTCTACGCCGAGGTGGCCCAGAACCTGCTCCCCGTCGGCATCGGCGGACTGGTCCTGGCCGCCGCCGTGGCTGCCATGATGTCCACCGCGTCCGGCGCCCTCATCGCCGCCGCCACCGTTGCCCGTGCCGACGTCCTGCCGTTCGTTGCCGGCTGGTTCGGCAAGGACGTCAACACCGGCGACACCGAAAACCCGGAACACGACGTCAAGGCCAACCGCATCTGGGTCCTGGCGCTGGGCATTGTGGCCATCGTCATCGCCATCATCACCAAGGACGTGGTAGCGGCCCTGACCATTGCCTACGACATCCTGGTGGGCGGCCTGCTGGTGGCCATCCTGGGCGGCCTGGTGTGGAAGCGAGGCACCGGCGTTGCTGCCGCCGCGTCCATGGCTGTCGGGTCGGTCATCACCCTCGGCACCATGATCATCCTGGAAGTGAACGCCAAGGCCCCGCTGGACGGGATATACGCCAACGAGCCCATCTACTACGGCCTGATCGCCTCCGCGGTTGTCTACATCACGGCTTCGCTGCTCACCCGCCCCACGGACCCCGCCGTCATGCGGGCCTGGCAGCTTCGTGTTGCCGGCCAGGAGCCGGAAGAAGCGCCCGAGGAAGTCCTCGCCGGCCGCTGACCTGACCAAGCATTAAGCACGACGGCGGCGCCTCCTTTCGCATTCACGCGCAAGGAGGCGCCGCCGTCGTGCTTAATGCTTGGTCAGGTCAGCGGCCGGCGAGGACTTCCTCGGGCGCTTCTTCCGGCTCCTGGCCGGCAACACGAAGCTGCCAGGCCCGCATGACGGCGGGGTCCGTGGGGCGGGTGAGCAGCGAAGCCGTGATGTAGACAACCGCGGAGGCGATCAGGCCGTAGTAGATGGGCTCGTTGGCGTATATCCCGTCCAGCGGGGCCTTGGCGTTCACTTCCAGGATGATCATGGTGCCGAGGGTGATGACCGACCCGACAGCCATGGACGCGCGGCAGCAACGCCGGTGCCTCGCTTCCACACCAGGCCGCCCAGGATGGCCACCAGCAGGCCGCCCACCAGGATGTCGTAGGCAATGGTCAGGGCCGCTACCACGTCCTTGGTGATGATGGCGATGACGATGGCCACAATGCCCAGCGCCAGGACCCAGATGCGGTTGGCCTTGACGTCGTGTTCCGGGTTTTCGGTGTCGCCGGTGTTGACGTCCTTGCCGAACCAGCCGGCAACGAACGGCAGGACGTCGGCACGGGCAACGGTGGCGGCGGCGATGAGGGCGCCGGACGCGGTGGACATCATGGCAGCCACGGCGGCGGCCAGGACCAGTCCGCCGATGCCGACGGGGAGCAGGTTCTGGGCCACCTCGGCGTAGACGTCGTCCTTCGCCGCGATCTTGACGTTGGCCAGGGCCACGTTGGCGGCCATGCCGATCAGCGCACCGGCCACGCCGTAGAGGATGCAGTAGATGCCTGCGGTGGCGCCGCCCCAACGGGCCACCCTTGGGGTCTTGGCGGTGAACACGCGCTGCCAGATGTCCTGGCCGATCAGCAGGCCCAGGGTGTAGACGACGAAGTAGGTGATGATCGTCTGGACGCCGATGCCGTCCATCTGGAAGAAGCTGGCATCCACGCGGCTGCGGATCCCGTCGAGGCCGCCCGCGGCGTTCAGGGTGAAGGGGAGCATGAGGAAGAAGATGCCCACCGTCTTGATCACGAACTGGACCTGGTCCGCAAGGGTGATGGACCACATGCCGCCGATGGTGGAGTACACCAGGACGATCGCGCCGCCGATGGCGATGGCCAGCGCCCGGTCCAGGTTGAACAGCACGACGAAGATGGTGGCATAGGCGCCGGTTGACGTGGCGCAGAGCATCAACGTGTACGCGAGCATGACGATGCCGGAGGCTTGGGTGGCCTTGCTCCCGTAGCGGAGGGTGAGCATCTGGGACACGGTGTAGATCTTCAGTTTCTGGATGGTCCCGGCGAAGAGAAGGCTCAGCAGCAGGACGCCGGCGCCAATGGCCACCACCAGCCACATGCCGGAGATGCCGAACTTGTAGCCAAGGCCACGCCGCCCACCGTGGACGCCCCGCCGAGGACGACGGCGGCCATGGTCCCGGTGTACAGGAACGGTCCCAGGCGACGGCCGGCAACGAGGAAGTCGCTGTTGTTCCTGGTGCGGGATTTGCCCCACCAGCCGAAGGCCAGCATTGCGAGCAGATACACCACCACGATGGCGATGTTGATGGCACTTGCATCCATAGTTGGCTCCTTGGAGCTGTGGGCCGGGTGTGGTGCCGGGGGCGACGGCGCCCGGCACCGCCGCGGACGAACGGAGAGGGGTTCCTGGTATTGCCTTATAGGCAACAGGAGTTTCCAAAGACTAGAGTGTGACGGCTGCAACAGTCAAGGATCGGAACGCCGGTGCCGCTCCCGTGTGGCATGCGCGTGTCACAAAAGCGCCGCAGATTAGTATGGCTCGAGAGTGGAGCCGGACTGCCGGCCATGAAAGGTTCGTAGATGAAGGCACTGCCAGTTGAGCCAGTAACGTCCCTGTTGCCATCGGCTCAAGGATCCGGGCCGCCCGGCAGTCCCAGCGGCTCACCATCGAGCAGGTTGCCGATGCCACCGGCCTGACAAAGGGTTTCCTCAGCAGGGTGGAGCGGGACCTGACCTCACCGTCGGTGGCCTCACTGGTGACGCTCTGCCAGGTCCTGTCCATTTCCATTGGCGACCTTTTTGCGGCACCCGAGACCCACTTGACCAAGCGGAACGACGGCCCCCGGATTTCGCTCGGCGGCCAGGGCATCGTGGAGCGGCTCCTGACGGCGCGCTCGGAGCGCAGGGTCCAGATCATCCAGGCCGTGATCGAGCCGCACGGCCGCGGCGAGTCCGAGCTCTATGCGGTGGACTGCGACGTGGATGTGCTGCATGTGATCAAGGGGTCCATCAAGCTGATCCTCACCAACGAGGAATACGACCTGAGCGCCGGCGACACCGTAACCTTTCCCGGCCGCGAACCCCATACCTGGGCCAACCCCACGGACAAGCCCGTAGAGGTGCTCTGGGTCCTGGTGCCCGCCGCCAGCCGCTGACTTGTCCTCGGGGTTCGGGGGCAGGTTTGGTAAACACCTGATGCTCTAAGGGAAACAGGAGTGTATGATTGCAGTCACACCTGTCCCTTACCTCCTCGAAGGAGAGGCCTCCATTGGAAGAGCTGCGCATTGAAGCCAACGGCAACCTTGGCCCTATCGATTCATCCCGGATTCCCCGCTATGCCGGAGCTGCCACCTATGCCCGTCTTCCCCGCCTGGACCAGGTGGCCAAGGCTGACGTGACCGTGGTGGGGGTGCCGTTCGATTCAGGTGTTTCCTACCGCCCCGGGGCCCGTTTCGGCGCCAACCATGTCCGCGAGGCCAGCCGGCTGCTGCGTCCCTACAATCCCGCCTGGGATGTCAGCCCGTTCGAGAACATCCAGGTGGCCGACGCCGGCGACATGGCCGTCAACCCGTTCCACATCAACGAAGCCATCGAAACCATCCAGCAGAACGCGCTGGACCTCACCGCCGCCGGGAGCAAGCTGTTGACCCTGGGCGGGGACCACACCATCGCGCTGCCCGCTGCTGCGGGCCGCTGCCGAGCGCGCCGTGCGGGCCCATTGCCATGCTCCACTTCGATGCCCACCTGGACACCTGGGACACCTACTTCGGCGCCGAATACACCCATGGCACGCCCTTCCGCCGCGCGGTGGAGGAAGGCATCCTGGACACTGAAGCCATCAGCCACATCGGCACCCGCGGCCGCTCTACGGCAAGAAGGATCTCGACGACGACCACCGCTTTGGGTTTGGCATTGTCACTTCAGCGGACGTCTACTATCAGGGCGTGCTGGAAACCGTCGCCAAGGTCCGCGACCGGATCGGCAACCGCCGCTCTACATCTCGGTGGACATTGACGTCCTGGATCCGCGCACCGCACCGGGCACCGGCACGCCGGAAGCAGGCGGCATCACTAGCCGCGAAACTCCTGGAGAATCATCCGCGGCTTCCGCGGCATGAACCTGGTGGGGGCCGACGTCGTTGAAGTAGCGCCCGCCTACGACCATGCCGAAATTACCGGTGTTGCCGCCAGCCACGTGGCGTACGAACTGGTGACTCATGGCGGACAATGCCGTTCCCGGGAGCCGCTTCGGAGCCGAAACGGGCTACCAGGCGCAGGCCCTGGGCCAGGAGGCCCGCCGTCCCGCCGGCTTCGCCGCGGCCACCAAGGAGTAGGGCGGTGACCGAACTGGCGGCACCCGCCCCCGCGGAGGGAAGGGGTGCCCGCAATGGCGGGGACCTCGTCGTCGAGACCCTCGAAGCGTTGGGTGCCAAGACGGTGTTCGGCATCCCGGGGCAGCATGCCCTGGGACTGTTCGACGCGATGGGACGCGGCAACCTGCACTTCGTCTCCTCCCGGATCGAGAACAACAGCGCCTTTGCCGCGGACGGCTACTCCCGCGCCACCGGGGAAGTGGGCGTGCTGTTCCTGTCCACCGGCCCCGGCGCGCTGACGTCCCTGGCCGGCCTACAGGAGGCTTACGCCACGGGTGTGCCCATGGTGGTGGTGGCCAGCCAGATTCCCCTGGAGGGGCTGGGTGCCCGGCGCAAGGGCATGCTGCACCAGCTTGATGACCAGAAGGCGTCGGCGGCGAACGTAACCAAGAGCCAGCGCCTGATCCAGCATGCCTCGGGCATCCCGTCCGCCATCCAGGACGCCTGGACCGAGGCCATCTCCTCACCGCAGGGCCCGGTCTGGCTGGAGATTCCGCAAAACGTGCTGCTGGATCCCATCATGGTGCCTCCAGTGGAGGATGCCTTGGCGGAGGCAGCGGACAACCCGCCGCGGATCGAACTGGTGCGGGAGGCCGTGAAGTGGCTGGAAGCAGCCAGGCGCCCGGCAATCATTGCAGGAGGCGGCACCCGCCGCGGCAAGGCGGAGAAGTCCCTGCTGTCCATCGCGGAGAAACTCCGCGCTCCCGTGATTTGCACGCCGGGCGGCAATGGCGCGTTCCCCTGGAACCACGAGTTGTCCCTCCAGGCCTGGATCGAGGACCGCTACATGACCGACGTCCTGGAGGACGCCGACGTCCTGGTGGTGATCGGCTCCTCGCTGGGCGAGGTGACGTCCAACTACTTCACGTTCGAACCACGCGGGCGGATCATCCAGATCGACGCCGAACCGCGGGTGCTGGAATCCAACCGGCCTGGCCTTGGCATCCGTGCCGACGCCGGGCAGGCGCTCGCAGCTCTTGATGAAGCACTGCAGCCCGGCAGGGCCGCGGCCCCGGACTGGCATGGCGCCACGCCGGAGTCGCTGGTGCAGGAATCGCTCGCCAAGGTCCGTGCCCGGCTGGAATCCCAGGACCTGGGCAAGGAACTGAAGTTCATGGCCGACATCCGCGAGGCCGTGCCGGCGGACATGCAGACCTTCTGGGACATGACCATCGCCGCCTACTGGGGCTGGTCCTGCTGGGACGCGCGGCAGGGGCAGTTCCACTCAGCCCAGGGCGCCGGCGGCCTGGGCTTCGCGTTTCCCGGCGCCATTGGAGCGGCCGTGGGATTGGAAACCCAGGGGAGGCCGGGCCGGGTACTCGCCGTGTCCGGCGATGGCTCCTCGATGTATTCCATCGCCGAACTGGCTACGGCGAAACAGCACAACGTGCCGGTCACCTGGCTGATCGTGGACGACGGCGGCTACGGCATCCTGCGTGAATACATGGTGGGTGCCTTCGGCAAGGCAACCGCTACCGAACTGGCCCGCCCGGACTTCGTCAGGCTTGCCGAGTCCTTCGGCATTCCCGCCACCCGGGTTGCCCCGGAGGATGTGGGGGACGCGCTGAAGGCGGGCTTCGCCGGGGACGGGCCCAACGTCGTCGTGGTTGAGACGCTTTTGAAGATGTTCGGGCCCACCCACCTGGGCGACTGATGTAGCCAATAACGCTCACACGCTCCCTCACTTCTGCCACAACGGCTGAAGTGGGGGAGCGTGTGTGTTTAAGCGCCAGCGGCAACAACTTCGTTTCCCTAAGCAACCTTTTCCTGATACAGTTGCTTGCAGCAACTAATTCTTTAGGGAGGATCATGTCTGTCGCACCGGCCACTGCAGCCGACCTCGTCAGCAACATCTATGACCTCCAGCGCGCATTGCGCTGCGTCACCATGATCAACATCAAGGGCCAGGACACGGGCATCGCCCTCCAGGGCGTGCTCAAGTTCATCGGCGAAGGGGAGACCCGTGCCGCGCACCTGGCTGAGCGGCTGGGGGTCAGCCCTCCGGTGCTGAGCCGGCATGTGGCGGAGCTGGCGGACGCGGGCCTGGTGGTCCGCACCCCGGATCCGGACGACGGCCGGGCCCAGCTGTTGGCACTCTCCCCGCGCGGCAAGGAAAAGCTTGCGGAGTTGGTGCGGCACCGGGCGGAGACCCTGCAGGCCTACCTCGCCGACTGGAACGAGGACGACGCCGTGGCAACAGCCGCGATGCTGAGCAAGCTCACCACATCCCTGAAGAATTCCATCCGGGCAAGGGCGGCCGGAACCACCATTGAACACGAAACGCAGGAGTCCATTAATGGCTAACGTCACCGCCGCCGCGGACCAGGAACAGGAGCGCCAGCGCCAACGCAGCGCCAAACAGGAGTCGCGGCAATCCAAGCGCCACGAACCCGGCGCACCCATGAACCACCGGCAGATCATGGAGGCCCTGACCGGTCTCCTCGCTGCCTTCTTTACCGCAATCCTCAGCAGCACCATCGTGGCCAACGCGCTGCCCACCATCATGTCCGAGCTCAAGGGCACCCAGACCGACTTCGCGTGGGTCATCACAGCCGCGCTGCTGGCCAACGCAGCAACCACCCCCATCTGGGGCAAGCTCGCCGACCTCTTCGACAAAAAGGTCCTGGTCCAGCTCAGCATCGTGATTTTCGTGGCCGGCTCGGTGATGGCAGGCTTCTCCGAAAACATCCCGTTCCTGCTCACCGCCCGCGTGATCCAGGGCATCGCCATGGGTGGGCTGACTGCCCTGGCCCAGGCGATCATCGGCTCCATCATTCCGCCGCGTGAACGCGGCAAGTACTCCGGCTACATGGGTGCCGTCATGGCCGTCGGTACCGCCGGCGGACCGCTGCTGGGCGGCTTCATCGTGGACAGCTCGCTTGGCTGGCGCTGGACGTTCTTCGTCTGCGTGCCGCTCGCCGTCGTCGCCCTGATCCTGCTCCAGGTCACGCTCAAGGTTCCGCACATCAAGCGCCCGGCCAAGATCGACTGGCTCGGTGCCATCCTGCTCACCTCCGGCGTCAGCCTGCTCCTGGTCTGGGTCTCCTTCGCAGGCAAAGCCGACTATTACGACTGGTGGTCCTGGCAGACCGCGGTAATGGTGGGCGGCGGCGTCCTCCTGCTCGCACTGCTGGTCCTGGTTGAATCCAAGGTCTCGCAGCCGATCATCCCGCTGAAGATCATCTCCGAACGCACCACCGCGCTGGCCATCGTGGCATCCGTTGCCGTGGGCGTGGCCATGTTCGGCTCCTCCACCTTCCTGGGCCAGTACTACCAGGTGGCCCGCGGCGCCACGCCCACCGAGGCGGGCCTGCTGACCCTGCCCATGATCGCCGGCAACCTGGTCGGTTCCGTCCTGTCCGGCCAGCTGATCAGCCGCTACGGCAAGTGGAAGCGCTTCCTGATCGGCGGCACCGTCCTGCTGATCGGCGGCCTGGCGCTAGCCGGAACCATGGACCACACCACCGAACTCTGGCTGACCGGCCTTTATACCGGCATCTTCGGCATCGGCCTGGGCATGCTGATGCAGAACCTGGTCCTCGCCGTGCAGAACACGGTCCAGGCCAAGGACATCGGTTCCGCGAGTGCCTCCGTCGCGTTCTTCCGCTCGGTGGGCGGCGCCATCGGCGTGTCCGTCCTGGGCGCCGTCATGGCCAACCACGTCAAGGACCTGGCCACCGATGGACTGTCGAAGCTGGGCATCCAGGCTTCCGGCAACAGCGGCGCCAGCATGGACCTCAAGGACCTGCCCGCACCGGTCGCGGACATCATGCGGGCGGCCTACGGTGACGCGACTGCCGGCATCTTCATGATTTCCGCGGTCGTGAGCGCGGTTGCCCTCATCGCCGTGATCTTCATCAAGGAGGTGCCGCTGCGCAGGACCGTGGACATCACCCCCGAGGCCACACTGCAGGCCAACGCCGCCGGCGAAGCCGGAATGACCGCCATGACCGGCCAGCTGCCCGTGGTCCCGCCGGCCGGGAACGCCCCCGGGAACGGACTGCCCGCAAGGAGTGCCACACCTGCAGGGCTGGGTTCAGCGCCGGCCAAGATGTACGACGGCGGTGCTGCCGCTGCTGCCGCGGCGTCCGGGCGGGTGGCCACGGAGGACTTCGAGGAAGTCTTCGCCAGGAGCTTCCGTTCCGAAGGGCTGGACCTGCGCTCTGCCGACACGATGGACAAGGCTGCCGACGCGGTGGCCAGCGCCGCCGCCACCCTGCAGAAACTGCAGGACACCCAGCACCTGCTGGCCCGCCAGCAGGCGGAACTGGGCGGCCTGGTGCTGGACATCCAGGAACAGCTGCGCTCCCAGCAGGACGTGGCGGCCAGGCAGGCGGCCACCGCGGCAGAGCTCAGCAGGATGCAGCGCAAGCTCCTGAAGGAGCGAAAGATCCAGGCAGCGGCCGCGCTGTACCTGGCAGGGCGCGGGAAGCACAGTGCCGCAGCGCCTGACGCACCGTCAGCCGATGCCCTGTCAGCCGATGCCCTGTCAGCCGAGGCTCCGTCCGCCGGGGCCGGCTCCTAGCAGCGCCTGGCAGGCCATCGACAGCAGGGCGCGGCCCCCCGCACCGGCAACACCAACGCCGCAGCCCGCACCGGGAAGACACTTCCCGGTGCGGGCTGCGGCTTCTACTGCGGACTGCGGGGAATGCCGCTGCCCATGGTGCCCCCGTAGACTGGCCCTCCACCAGTGGCTCCGGCCGGAAAACCTGCTTCCAAGGGGACCCAATGTCGGTGGGCATCACTAGAGTTGAGTCCATGCTCCTCACCCTTATACGGCGCTACTCCAAACCGTATTTGCCGTACATCCTGGCTGTCCTCGTTTTCCAGCTCGCGTCCACCATTGCCGCCCTGTATCTGCCCAGCCTGAATGCGCAGATCATTGACGAAGGGGTGGCCCGCGGAGACACCGATTTCATCTGGCGCACCGGTGCAGTGATGCTCCTGGTGGCCTTCGCCCAGATAGCTGCGGCCATTGCCGGCGTCTACTTCGGCTCCAGGACGGCCATGGCGGTGGGCCGCGACCTGCGCCGCGCGGTGTTCCGCAAAGTCACCAGCTTCTCCGCCAAGGACGTCAACGCGTTCGGCGCTCCCACGCTCATCACCCGCGGCACCAACGATGTCCAGCAGGTGCAGATGCTCCTGCTGATGGCGCTGAACTTCATGGTCGCCACCCCCATCATGTGCATCGGCGGCATCATCATGGCGCTGCGTGAGGACATCAACCTCTCCTGGCTGGTGTGGGTGTCCGTCCCGCTGCTGGCCGTGGTGGTGGGGTACCTGGTGGTCCGCCTCATGCCGCTGTTCCGCTCCATGCAGCGGAAGATCGACCGGATCAACGCCGTCCTGCGCGAACAGATCATCGGTATCCGCGTGGTCCGGGCCTTCGTCCGCGAACCGTATGAGACGGACCGGTTCGGTGGCGCCAATAAGGAACTCACGGACGTCTCCCTCCGCATCGGCGCCCTGTTCGTCCTGATGTTCCCGGCCATCAGCATGATCCTGCATCTGTCCACTGCCGCTGTGCTGTGGTTTGGCGGGCAGCGGGTGGACGCCGGTGCCATGCAGGTGGGTTCGCTGACCGCATTCCTGCAGTACCTGCTGCAGATCCTGATGGCCGTCATGATGGGCACGTTCATGGCCATGATGATCCCGCGCGCCTCAGTCTGTGCTGACCGCATCGGCGAGGTGCTCGGCGTCGAACCTTCCATCCACGACCCCGAGCGTCCCGAAGCCCCGGCCTCCCTGCAAGGCGTGGTTGAGTACCGCAACGTCACGTTTGCCTACCCGGGAGCCGAGTCCCCGGTGCTTAGCAACATCAGCTTCACTGCACGCCCCGGCCAGACCATCGCCATCATTGGGTCAACCGGTGCCGGCAAAACGTCCCTCCTTTCCCTCCTGCCGCGGTTGTACGACGCCGCAGAAGGCCAGGTGCTGCTTGACGGCGTCCCGGTGGACAGGCTGGACCGCGCGGAGATCACCAAACGCGTCGCCCTGGTGCCGCAGCGTCCCTACCTGTTCTCCGGCACCATCGGGCACAACCTCCGGTTCGGCAAGACCGAGGCGACCGACCAGGAACTGTGGGATGCGCTCCGGACAGCCCAGGGTGAATCATTTGTCCGGGAAAAGAAGAACGGACTCGATTCCCGGATCTCGCAGGGCGGCACCAACGTCTCCGGCGGCCAGCGCCAGCGCCTGTGCATCGCCCGCGCGCTGGTGACCAAACCGCGCGTCTACCTGTTTGACGACTCCTTCTCCGCCCTGGACGTTGCCACCGACGCCCGGCTCCGTGCCGCCCTCAAACGCACCACCTCGGACGCCACGGTGATCATCGTGGCCCAGCGGATCTCCACCATTACCGAGGCTGACCAGATCCTGGTCCTGGACAACGGGCGGATCGTTGACCGTGGAACCCATGAGGAACTGTTGGAAACCTCACCCACCTACCAGGAAATCGTTGAATCCCAGCTGAGTGTGGAGGAAGTGGCATGAGCCCGCGCAAGAAGGACTCCAGTCCCGTGGAAGAGACGCCAATGTCCGTCCAGCCGCCCGCGGGGGAGGCACAACCGGGCGCAGGGCAGCCGGAGGATGACGACTACGTCGAAGAGGAGTTCCAGCCCACCGAAGCCGACGGCGGCATGTTCGGTGCCATGCCGGCCAAGAAAGCCGAGCATTTCTGGCCGTCTGCCAAACGTCTCATGGGGCTGCTGAAGCCCGAAGCGCTGGGCATCTATGCCGTGGTGGGCCTGGTGGTCATCTCCGTGGTCCTCAACGTCATCGCCCCCAAGATCCTGGGCCAGGCCATGGACGTGATCTTCGCCGGGGTGGTTGGCAAACAACTTCCCGCCGGGGCCAGCAAGGAGCAGTTCGTTGCCGGCCTCCGGCAGCAGGGGCAGGACAACTTTGCGGACATGGTGGCCCGCATGGAACTTGTGCCCGGCACCGGCATCAACTTCGACAAGCTCACCATGCTCATCGCCATCGTGCTGCTCATGTACTTCGTGGCGAACATCTTCATGTGGCTGCAGGGGTACGTGCTGAACCGGATCGTCATGAAGGTCATCCGGCGGCTGCGTGATGACACCGAGGCCAAGCTGAACCGGCTTCCCCTGAACTACTTCGACACCCGGCAGCGCGGCGACGTGCTGTCCCGGGTGACCAACGACGTCGACAACATCCAGCAGGCACTCCAGCAGGCCTTCGCCCAACTGGTCAATTCCGTGCTGAGCGTGGTGGGCATCGTGATCATGATGTTTATCGTCTCCTGGCAGCTGGCCCTGATTGCCCTGATCGCGCTTCCGCTGTCCGGGGTGGCCGCTGGCCTGATCGGAGTCCGGAGCCAGAAGCTCTTTGCTGCCCAGTGGAAGAACACCGGGTCATTGAACGGCCAGATCGAGGAGTCCTTTTCCGGGCACGACCTGGTCCGCGTCTTCGGCCGCGATGCGGACATGCTGGCCCGGTTCGAGGAACGCAACGAGGCCCTTTACAAGGCAAGCTTTGGGGCGCAGTTCGTGTCCGGAATCATCTTCCCCGTCATGCAGTTCGTCTCCTACTTGAGCTACGTGGGCATCGCAGTGGTGGGCGGCCTGCGGGTGGCATCCGGCGCCATGTCCCTGGGTGATGCCACCGCGTTCATCCAGTACTCCCGTGAGTTCACCCAGCCCCTGGGCCAGATGGCGGGCATGGCCAACATGCTGCAGTCCGGCGTGGCATCCTCCGAGCGCGTCTTCGAATTCCTGGACGCCGACGAACAGGACGCCGAGACCGCCACCGAACACCTGCCGCCGAAGACCGACGGGCATGTGGACTTCCGGAACGTTACCTTCAGCTACACCCCGGACAAGCCGCTCATCGAGAACCTGTCCTTCACGGCAGAGCCCGGCAACACAGTGGCGATTGTGGGGCCCACGGGCGCCGGCAAGACCACGCTGGTGAACCTGGTTATGCGGTTCTACGAGCTCAACGCCGGCTCCATCATGCTCGACGGCGTGGACATTACGCACCTCAGCCGCTCCGAGCTGCGCTCCAAAGTGGGTATGGTCCTCCAGGACGCGTGGCTGTTCGGCGGCTCCATCTACGACAACATCCGCTACGGCAACCTCAACGCCACGCACGAGCAGGTGATGGCCGCCGCGAAGGCCACCTTCGTGGACCGCTTCGTGCGGGCCCTGCCCGAGGGCTACAACACCGTGATTGACGAGGAGGGCAACAACGTCAGCGCCGGCGAGAAACAGCTCATCACCATCGCCCGTGCTTTCGTGGCGAACCCCTCGCTGCTGATCCTGGACGAGGCCACCAGTTCCGTGGACACCCGCACCGAACTCCTGGTGCAGAAGGCCATGGCCGCGTTGCGCTCGGACCGCACGAGCTTCGTCATCGCCCACCGGCTCTCCACCATCCGCGATGCCGATACCATCCTGGTCATGGAAAACGGACAAATCGTGGAACAGGGCAACCACCAGGTGCTGCTCGACGCCCGGGGCGCCTACCACCGCCTCTACATGTCACAGTTCGCGGGTGCAGATGCCGGAGAAGTACCGGTGGACGATTCGACGGCGGTGCGCAGCTGAGCGCCCAGCAGGCCGAGGCAGCCCAGCGGCTGCAGCGGCAGGAAGACGGACGGGAGGCCGCGGAAGGGGCCGGGCCGGACGGCGGTAAGCGCATTGAGGTCCTGGTGCCGATGCGCTGGGGAGACATGGACGCCTACGGCCATATCAACAATGTCCAGATCGTCAGGATGCTGGAGGAGGCGAGGATCGCCGCCTTCGGGCCGCCCCGGGGCGCGGGTCTGCCCGGTGTGGAGCCGCCGGTATCGCTGTTCAACGACGTTCCGGCCGGAACCATGGCGCTGGTAGTGGATCACAAGATCCGCTACGTCCGGACGCTGGAGTACCGCAACATTCCGGCGGTGGTGCAGCTCTGGATCGGCGCCGTCAAGGGAGCCAGCTTCGATATCCACTACCTGCTCCAGGACCCCGTCACCCGCGAGGACTGCGTGAAGGCGAGCAGCCACCTGGCGTTCGTGGACGAAACGACCGGCCGGGTGCAGAGACTCAGCCAGGAACAAAAGGAACGGATGGCCCCCTACAGGCAGTAAGCCTCTGGACAGGGCCGGTCTGGACACACTGGACTGGAACAACCAGCGAACGGTGAAAGGAAGCCCCGATGGCTAAAAACAAGATGGCTAAAAACAAGATGGCAAAGAACAAGACCCATGGCCGCCGGAACAAGAAGACATGGAAGGAAATGTCCCCATCCGGCAGGGCGGGCATCATCCTTACCGCGATCATGCAGGTGTCCCTGCTGGTTGCCGCCCAACGGGACATCTCGCGCAGGCCCGCCGAGCTGATTAACGGCCCAAAGGCTGTTTGGCGGGCGGCCTCGTTCATCAATTTCATCGGCCCCATGGGGTACTTCGTCTTCGGCAGGAAGCGGCCCGCCACCGGCATTTAGCCCGGCATGGCGGATGGGCGGCCGGACGGTTTGGAGCGGCCGCCCAGCTTGACCCTGTAAATTTGGAGGCATGACCCCCACTGCCACTGTTGCCATGACCCGCGCCCTCGGCATCTCCAAGGAGATCGAGGATGCGGCGTGGTTCGTGCTGGGGCCCGGTCTCCAAGGCAAGGCTTCACCCCTGGACGGCCGCACCCGGACCTGGTCGGTTCCGGCGGCCGCGGAGTTGCTCGACCGCCTGGACCGGGGCATCGCCGACTCCAAGGCCCCGATGATGACCAACCTCCGCGAGAACTTGGAGGGCGCCACCCGCGGGGCCAAGCAGTTGGCCGTGGAGCTGCTGTTCCTGCAGTCGCTTCCGCTGGCCCACGAAGTGAAGTCGTTGAAGGTCAAGCGCGCCCGCGTGGCCGAGGCCGCGGGCTGGCTTGAGCCGCCGCTGGAGCTTCCCGAGGAGCTGTACGCCGGCATGACGGACCACGGCGTGATCCGCGATCGGACCGCCGAATTCAACTGGACCATCTGGGACCACCTGAAGTGGCTGTGCCGGTTTGTGCAGAACGTGGCGCAGCGGCCGGCAAGCGTGGTGCAGGCGGCCATCAAGGACCCCGTGCAGTTCCACCGCCTCGCTGCATCAACTCCCGACGATCAGCCCGCCATCCGCCGCAGCATTGAGTTCCTGGCCTGGCCCAGCTACTTCGAGCCGGTGGTGGCGGACGTGGAGCGGCAGGAAATCCGGGACGCGTTCGCGTCGCTGGTGGGCGGGGCCAACGGCGACAGCGAAGAGGACATCACGGCGGACATCCACCGCATCCGGCTGCACCTGGACGAGCAGGCGGGCCAGCGCACGGACTGGTACTCCCGCCAGCTGGTCAGCCAGTGGCGCAAAGTGGGCGACCCCGGCCGGCGGGCCTGGCTGCTCCGCACGCACAGCGACCACGCCGAGCTGCTCACGGCCTGGCACGGCGAGGAAAAGGTGACCCTCGACGTCGAACATCTCCGGCACCTGGACCCCGGCGTCACCGCCGGCCTGGTCCAGCACGCCGTGGACGAGGACTACAAACACCTGGGCTACGTGGAACGCGAGGACACCAAGACTGCGGTGTTTGCCTTCCTGACCGTCATGAAACCGGGTGATCTGGTGCTCTACCAGCACGCCGGAACTGTCCGGCTGGGCGGCGTGCTGGGGGAGCCCGAGTACAACGACGACAACCGCCGGCTGCGGCGCAAGGTGCGCTGGTTCGACGACGGGCACACCACCACCAGCCTTCCCCGGCACGTCCAGCGCCAGCTCGCCACCCCCGGCATCGTGGTGGACGTGACCCGGGTGGTCCAGGCGCTGCAGGCGCTGCTGCCTGCCGAGGCGGAAACCGAGCCCGACGGCGACACTGACGGTGCCGCCGTCGTCCAGCCTGTCCAGGAGGGCTTCCGCCCGCTGACGCAGGAATTCGCGGCGTCGCTGCACATGGAGCTGGAACCGCTCCAGGAGATCGCGGACCTGCTGGAGGAGAACCGCCAGCTGGTCCTCTACGGCCCTCCGGGCACCGGCAAGACCTACCTGGCCAAGCACCTCGCCGCCGAGCTGGCGGACGACACCACCGACGAGCGCGTCAAGCTGGTCCAGTTCCACCCGTCCTATGCCTACGAGGACTTCTTCGAGGGCTACCGGCCGGACAAGACGGACGAGGGCCAGGTGTCCTTCAAGCTGGTGGCTGGCCCGCTGCGCAGGCTGGCGGAGGAAGCCGCTAAACCCGGGAACGGGAAGAAGCCGTACTTCCTGATCATCGATGAGATGAACCGCGCCAACCTGGCCAAGGTGTTCGGCGAGCTGTACTTCCTGCTGGAATACCGCGACGACCGGATCTACCTGCAGTACAGCCCCAACGAACCGTTCACGCTGCCGGACAACCTCTACATCATCGGCACCATGAACACTGCGGACCGCTCCATCGCCATGATGGACGCAGCCATCCGCCGCCGGTTCTCCTTCATTGAGCTGCACCCGCAGACCGAGCCGGTTAACGGCTCCCTGCTCCGGTTCCTGCAGGCCCGGCAGCTGGACACCACCCCGGCGCTGCTGCTGGATGCGCTGAACGGTGCCATCGACGAGTGGGACCGGGACCTGATGATCGGGCCGTCCTACTTCATGAAGCCAGCGGCCCAAACCCCGGCCGGGCTCCGCCGGATCTGGAAGTATGAGCTGATGCCGCTGCTGGAGGAGCACTACCACGGCCAGCTCACGCGGGCACAGCTGGAGGAGCGCTTCGGGCTGGACCAGCTGCTGGGACGCGTTGCAGCGCGCTGATCCCCGGGCGTCCGTGCGGCACCTGGTCCTGGACGAGCTGTCAGGCGGCCTGGTGGAACGGCTGGACGCGCCAAGTGCTTCCTTCCTGAACTCCAGCGGGCTGGCCAAGGCATCCCCCATGGGCATGGGGCTGTACAGGATTGAACCAGTGGGCAAGGTGGGCTCCGTCCGGACCCCCACGCTCCAGCTGGACGTCCGGCCCAAGGACAGGCTGGGGCTCAGCCGGCTCCTCTTCCTCCTCAGCTATGCGGGGGATCAGGGCTTCCGGCCGGACCTGGTGGCCGCTGACGAGGACCGTGACCTGTGGAGCGCCCTGGCCGAGTCGCTGGCGCAGCTGGCCGAAGGGGCCCTGGGCCGTGGTGTCCTGCAGGGCTACCTCACCGTGGACGAGTCGCTGCGGACGGTCAAGGGACGCATCCGGATTTCGGACCAGATCTCCCGCCGTCCCGGGATGCTGGTTCCCCTGGAGGTCTCCTACGACGAGTTCACCGAGGACATCGCGGAAAACCGGATCCTGCGCGCTGCGCTGGAGCGGATGGGGCAGGTGCCGGGGGTACGGCCGGAGGTGCTGGGCAGGCTGCGGCAGCTGAAGGGAAAGCTCGACGCCGTCACGCGCCTTCCGTCCGGGGCGCCGGTGCCGCCGTGGAAGCCCACCAGGATGAACCTGCGCTACCACGCCGTGCTGCGCCTGGCGGAGCTGATCCTGCGCAACGCGTCCGCGGAAGCGGGGGAGGGCAGGCAGCGGACGGCCTCGTTCGTGGTGGACATGGCCCAGGTGTTCGGGGACTTCGTGGGAACCGCACTGCGGGCGGCGATGGCCGCGTATCCGGGGGAGCTTCGGCTGCGGTACAACGCCCTCCTCAGCGAGGCGGTGCGCGACTCGGACCGCCTGTCCGTGCGCCCGGATGCTGTCCACCTGCTGGGTGGGCGGCCGGTGGTGGCGTACAACGCCAAGTACCGGGCCGCGTCGGACGCCGGTGCGTCCCTCACCGCAGACCATTACCAGATGCTGGCGCACTGCACGGCGCTGGCCGTACCCACCGCCTGGCTCGTCTATGCCGGCAAGGGCGAAATGAAACTCCGCCGCATCCTTAACACCGATATCGACATCGTGGAGTTCCCGCTGGATCTCAGCCAGCCGCCGTCGGCCATCCTTGCCTCCGTCAGGGACCTCGTCCGCCAGTCCTGGGGCGAGGTGGTTTCCCACCCGCGTCCTGCCCCCGCAGGCCCGGCCAGGTAACCCCGTGGGCGCGGGGCCGCTACACCGGCACCCGGAACATGAAGGTGGTCCCTTCACCCAGCGTGCTGTCGACGCCGATGGTGCCGCCATGTGCCTCGACGATCGCCTTGCTGATGGGCAGGCCCAGGCCCACGCCGGGGATGGCGGTGCGGCGGACGCTGCTGGTGCGGAAGAACTTGGCGAACACTTCGGAGGCGTCCTCCGGGCTCATCCCCATGCCGGTGTCGGTGACGCGGCAGGCCACGTGGCCGTCCTCCTGCGCCAGCGACACCACCACCTCGCCGCCGTCCGGGGAGTACTTGATGGCATTGGACACCAGGTTGTCCAGGACCTGGGAGATCCGGGCGCTGTCCACGTGAGCTTCCAGGCGCTCCGGGGTTTCGGCCCGCAGTTCGACGCCGGCGGCGGCGGCCCGCGGCATCGCGGAGGAGACGCTGCTGCGCACGAGTTCGGCCACATCGACGGCGTGGGGCGTGACGATCAACTGGCCGTTCCTGCTGGACAGCAGGTCCGACACCAGGGTCAGGAGCCGCTCGGAGTTCCGGCGGATGATCTCCAGCATCTCGCGCTGCGGCCCTTCCAGCTCATCGGCCAGCAGGATCTCCACGTACCCGAGGATGGAGGTCAATGGCGTGCGGAATTCGTGGGAGACGCTGGAGACGAAGTCGTCCTTGGCGGTGAGCGCGTTCACCAGGTCCGTGACGTCGCTGAAGACGATGACAGAGCCGCCGAGGTTGCCATCGGAATCCTTCATGGCGCGTGCCGTCGTGACAAAGGCCCGCTGTTCTTTCCCCTCGCCCAGCCAGACGAGGTAATCGGTGAAGGTTTCCCCCAGGACGGCCCGGCGGACCGGCCGCTCCTCCACGGCGACCAGCGTCTTGCGGTCAGGGCCGAAGACCAGCAGCTGTGACTCGTTGGGGTCCGCGATATTCTTTGGCCTGGCCAGTTCATGGTTGGCGCGCTGTTTCCGGTTCATCAGGACGTCGTGGCCGTCGGCGTCGACGGCAAGGACGCCCAGGTGCACGGTTTCCAGCACGGTGTTTAACAGGGCCTCCTGGCGCTTGCTGATGCGCAGGTTGGCCCGCAGCTGCTCGTCTTTTTCCTCCAGCTGCGTCTGCTGGCGCATCATGCTCAGGGTCAGGACGCTCACTGAGACGCCAATGCCCAGCATCATGACCGGCAGCAGGAGCGACCGGGCAAAGTCCTGTGGCGTGTAGTTTCCCTTCAGGAGCAACGGCACCCAGATAATGGCCAGCGGTCCCAGGAAGGAGAGCCACAAGGCGGCCCGCGGGTAGTAGCCCGACGCGCAGAGCCAGATGACCGGGAACACGGCCAGCAGGCTGATACCCGCGAGGCTTTCCTGTCCGCCCTCCCGGCCGGCGGCGATCGAGATGAAGTCCAGCAGGGGGATGGCCAGGAAGCTGGTGTAGGGCAGGCGCTCCCAGGGGATGAGGTAGCACAGCGCCATGATCGCCAGCTGGGAGATGAGGAACGTGACGAAAAGGGGGTTGTCCATGGTGTCCGGGAAGAACGCCCAGACCAGCAGGGCCGTCAGGATGGTGGTCACGAACAACGGCATCTGGCTCATGGCCACCCGGTCCGTCAGCCGGTACTCGTGAAAGGGCCGCTTGAAAAACCGCAGCCGTCCGGAGGACCAGGCTGTGGGGTCGCTCATGGGGTGGAAGACGCGGATGTGGGGGTTTGCAGGGCCATACCAGCAGGATATCCGCAGCCAGCTATACTTCTGACGTTGGCACTGAGGGGGCTCTATGAGTGAGGCACGTGTGGGTCTGGTCATCGAGGATGACCACGACATTCGGGAACTGGTTCGCACTGTGCTGACCCAGGCTGGATTCGACGTCTCGGTCGCCAGCGGCGGCGCGGAGGGCGTCCTGATGGCAAAGAGCCTGAATCCTGACGTCATCACCCTGGACCTGGGGTTGCCGGACATCGACGGATTCGAGGTGTCGCGGCAGATCCGCGAGTTTTCGGATGCCTACATCGTGATGCTCACGGCCCGCACCGAGGAACTGGACACCCTGATCGGGCTCGAGTCGGGTGCGGACGACTACCTCACCAAACCGTTCCGGCCGCGCGAATTGCGCGCCCGCGTCGCGGCCATGATGCGGCGGCCACGCTCCGTTCCCGAGCCCGGCGAGGTAACGGTGGATGCTTCCCAAGACGGAACCGCCCACCCCGAGCGTGGAAACTTCAGCCACAACGGGCTGGAACTCAGCTACGCGTCCCGCACGGTGGCCGTCGACGGCAAAGAGATGAACCTGACCCGAACGGAGTTCGAACTCCTGTACGCGCTCCTGGAAGCCGGCCGGACGGTCCGGACCAAGTCCGACCTGGTGCGCAGGCTTCGGGATGAGGATTACGACGTCGGCAGTTACATCAGCGAGGCCGACGAACGTTCCGTCGAGGTCCACATGGGAAACCTGCGCAAAAAGCTGGGCGACTCGCCGCAGCAGCCGCGGTGGCTGCAAACAGTCCGCGGAGTGGGTTATCGCTTGGCGCCCGGGCAGCACTGAGCCTGCAGCCGGTGCGTGGTTTGCCTGCTGCACTGGGTGATGGGCCGCAGGTACGCGGCTGCCAGCCTGGGCAATGCCACCGTCATGTCAGCGTGTCGCGCCTCGGCCCGGATCTCGTTCTCCAGTTCCAGGGCAAGCCCCGCCAGCCGCTCGGCTCCAACCATCTGGCTTGAGGTCTTCAAGCTGAGGACGGCATCCATCGATCCGTCGAGGTCTCCGGTGGTCAGGGCAAGCCGCAAACGGGCCAGCCGTTGTGGCAGGTACTCGATGAAGTTCCCCACGAAGACCCTGCTGTAGCCTTCTTCCTCCTCAAGCTCTTCCCGCAGCCGGTCCAGGACGGACTGGTCTACCAGCGGCCTGGGCGCATCATCTGAAGTGCTCATGACACTCCTTTCTGCTGGAATTGCTGACTCGGAAAACAGGGTGGTAATGCGGAGGTGCTTCGTCTTTTTTCAGGTTAGGACCGTTCCCTTTACCTTGCAGAAGACTCGGCAAGAATTGTGGTTTTCTTGATGGGAGTGCGGTTTGCTGCCCATAGGATCAAGGCCAGTGCTTTCCGCATTGACGTCAACAGCGGCCCAAAACCGCCTTCAATCTGGGGATAGATTGCCGTGTTCCGAACGCTCAGGACCTTATTTGCCGCGCTCTTAATCGTGGCTGGTTTGGCCGTGTCCATAATCCAGCCGGCCAGCGCAGCCACTTCACCTCAAGTTATGCTCAACCCGGCTTCCGGTCCGGCCGGTTCCGCGGTGACCGTTACCGGAACAGGGTTCAAGGTCTCCACTACCGGGACAGTGATTGTGGGTTCCACGACCTTCGCGTTCCAGACCACATCGACGGGTGCTTTCAGTACGGGGATCACCATTCCAGCGGCGTCAACCGGAAACCTCACCATCACTGCCAAGACCTCGTCCATCAAGGCTTCCGCGATTTTCGTGGTTCAGGCTGCCCCGGCTCCAGCACCAGCGCCCGCCCCGCAGCCGCCCACAGTCAGCACGGCTCCCTTGCGCTTCGGAGTGGCAACCGCCGGGGGAGCGCTGGCCGGCACCGAGCTTGACGAGGTGGCCACCCTGGCCGGGGAAAGTCCCTCGATGGTCATGATCTACAAGGATTTCCTGCAGTCTCCGCCAATCACCGAGATGGATGCGGTGCGCTCGCGGGGTGCCACGCCCCTGGTGACCTGGGAGCCGTGGGCTTGGGGCGGCGGGGTGGAACAGCCGGCCTATTCGCTTGACCGGGTGGCTGCCGGTGACTTCGACGCAAATATCACCCAGTGGGGCCAGTCGCTGGCGGCCTGGGGCAAGCCGGTCATGCTGCGCTTTGCGCACGAGATGAACGGCAACTGGTACCCGTGGGCCGAGGGCGTCAACGGCAACCAGCCCGGAGACTATGTGGCCGCTTGGCGTCATGTGCACGACGTTGTCGCCGCGACGGGTGCCGCCAATGTCCAGTGGGTTTGGTCCCCGAACGTGCCCTACTGGGGCTCGACCGACCTGGCCGGCCTGTACCCGGGGGCAGGTTACGTGGACATCGTGGCGCTGGACGGCTACAACTGGGGCACGTCCCAAACCTGGAGCAGCTGGGTTTCCCCGGTGGATCTCCTTGGCCCCGGCATCTCCCAGCTCCGCACCCTGGCACCCGGAAAACCCGTCCTGATCGCGGAGACAGCGTCCAGTGAGTTGGGTGGTTCCAAAGCCGCCTGGAACACGGACCTCGTGTCTTATCTGGCCGCGCAGCCGGACGTGATGGGCTTCGTCTGGTTCCATCTGCAGAAGGAAACGGACTGGCGCATCAACAGCAGTGACTCGTCGGCATCCGCCTTCAAGTCCGCCCTGTTGGCCCGGAGAAGCTAGGGGATAGGGGATAGCCGCTCCGAAACTGTCAGTGGCGTGCTGCCTGATCGCGGCAACCCGTTCATCCTGCCTCGCCAGGATCAAGGACAGTGCTGGCAGCGGCTTAAGATTTCCTCAAGAATTCCTGCGTCAGCCGCCGGCGTCCAGGAAGTTCACCAACTGGGTTTCGAGGGCTGAACGGTCCTTCAGCTCGCACTCCCAGACTGTCAGCACTTCCCAGCCGGCGTCTTCCAACTGCCGGCGCTGACCTTCGTCGCGCTCTCGCGTCCGGATGCGTTTGGCGGCCCAGAACTCGGCGTTGGTTTTCGGAGCGTGCAGGCCCACCCTGCAGTCATGGAAATGCCAGAAGCAGCCGTTGACGAAGATCACCTTGTGCCGGGCGGCGAAGACGAGATCCGGATTTCCCGGAAGTTTGGTGCCGCCGGACCTGCCGTGCAGGCGGTACCGATAGCCCTTGGCGTGCAGCAACCTGCGGACCAGAAGCTCGGGTTTGGTGTTCTTGCCGCGGATCCGGGACATGTTCCAGCTGCGCTGCTCGGGGGTGAGCTTGTCTGCAGTGGACCTGTCCGCCATCCTTCCAGTCTAGGAGCGGTTAGATCTCCCGTTCCGGCTGTTCGCCGAACACGAAGTGCCGGCCACTGACGGACTTCGGTTCGATCTCCACGTAGAAGTCCTTGAGTGTTGGAACCCAGGTCTTCAGGCCAAGCTCCTCAATGGCTGCGAGCTCATCCGAATTGCTGAGCACCCGCGCTGTGCCCCTCAGGACAACCGACCAGGCCTCCTGCGAGAGGATGCCGTCGGTCTCGAACAGCACCTGGGCGTTGATGGTCAGTTGCGCGAGTTTGTTTCCCGGCGCCGTGCGCAGGTAGACCTTCCGGTTTGAGGTCACGTAATTCACCGGGAAAATGTCCGGTTCCCCCGCAACAGAAACCACCAGCCGCCCGTGCTGCGTTGCCGCCAGCAGGCGCCAGGACTGCTCGTCATCGAGTTCCAGGACGGGATTGCCGTCCGCGTGTTCAAACATCATGCGGCCATTGTTCTACTCGCAGTAGAAATGCGCCAGAGGCTTTGTACCCATCTCCGCCTGTTTGTGACAGGTCCGTCAAGGCTTAACACTTCCGAAACAGGCTTGTGACCGGACTGTCTTTCCTGCTGGATAGCGTCGCACGCAGGGCCGTGATGGCTAAACGCAAACGAAAGCGACGCACCTAATGGGCAACGACACAGACACAACGCAATTACTGGAACCGGCGGCACCATCCGTTGCCGCCGTCGTCGGACATTCCCCGGCAACCCCGACGGCAGGCAACACCGCGGCGCTGAACGCCACCAAGGAAAGCCTGGAGGACTACACGCTGCGGTTCGCGCCGCGCTCCTACCGCAAGTGGAGTGCAGGAGTGGTGGCAACGAGCGCGCTGGGCGGCATCGCCTACCTGGCGGACTTCTCGATCGGCGCGAACATCGGGATCTCGTACGGCACTGTCAACGCGATCCTGGGGATCCTGGTCGCAGCCGTCGTCATCTTCGCCACCGGATTCCCCTTGGCCTACTACGCGGCCCGGTACAACATCGACCTGGACCTGATCACCCGCGGTTCCGGCTTTGGCTACTACGGATCGGTGGTCACGAACGTTATTTTCGCGACCTTCACCTTCATCTTCTTTGCGCTGGAGGGCTCCATCATGGCGCAGGGCCTGGAGCTCGGGCTCGGCGTCCCGCAGTGGCTGGGGTATGCCGCCTCCACCGTGATCATCATCCCGTTGGTGATTTATGGGATGAACACCCTGGCCAAACTTCAAGTGTGGACCACTCCGCTGTGGCTGCTGCTGATGGTGGTTCCCGTGGGCTACCTGCTGATGTCCCATCCGGAGAGCATCGACAGCTTCTTTGCGTACACGGGTGCGTCCGGCGATGGCGGACCGAACCTGGCGTCCGTGATGCTCGCAGCCGGAGTGTGCCTGTCCCTGATGGCGCAGATCGCCGAGCAGATCGACTACCTCCGGTTCATGCCGCCGCGTACCGAGGCCAACAAGGGAGCCTGGTGGCGTGCGGTGATCCTTGCCGGGCCGGGCTGGGTGATCTTTGGGGCGATCAAGCAGATTGTGGGACTGTTTATCGCCATCTACCTGATCGCCACACTGGACCCCGCCGCCTCTGCCACGGCCAATGAGCCCGTGCACCAGTTCCTGGGCGTCTACCAGGAGATGATGCCGGCCTGGCTGGCCATGACGCTGGCCGTGGTGCTGGTGGTCATCTCGCAGATCAAGATCAACGTCACCAACGCATATTCGGGCTCCCTGGCGTGGACCAACTCGTTCACGCGCATCACTAAGACGTACCCGGGCCGGATGGTGTTCGTCGTGGTGAACCTGCTGATTGCGCTGGTTCTGATGGAAGCGAACATGTTCGATTTCCTCAATACCATCCTCGGTTTCTACGCCAACTGCGCCATGGCCTGGGTGGTCACGGTGGCGTCCGATATCGCCATCAACAAGTACCTGCTGAAGATCTCGCCGAAGGTGCCGGAGTTCCGCCGCGGCATGCTGTACGCCGTGAACCCGGTCGGATTCGTGTCCATGCTGGTGTCCGCAGGAATTTCCATTGCCGTGTTCTTTGGTGCGTTCGGTGCCGCAATCCAGCCGTACTCGCCCATTTTCGCGGTTGGCCTGGCGCTGGTCCTGCCGCCGGTTCTCGCTGTGCTGACCCGCGGCAGGTTTTATCTTCGCCGCACCGAAGACGGCATTGATCTGCCCATGTTCGACGCCGATGGGAACCCGAGCGACGCCAAGCTCCTATGCCACGTGACGGGGTTGGAATTCGAGCGGCCGGACATGGTGCGTTCCGCGCAGGACGCTCCCGACGGCGGTATCCAGTACGTTTCTTCGCTCGCCTTGTCGACGGACAAGACAGGGGAGTTGGTGCTCCCAGCCGGAAAATAGGCGCTTTAGTTCTGGCGGTCATTACAAAAAGGAAGCCGGTGCACGTGGTGTGCCGGCTTCCTTTATGACTTCTTCTGTCGCATTCCGGATGGTAGAAACGGAACCGGGTCCGCCTGTGGATAAGTTCGGTCGCCGAATTGTGACGTGGGCTACCCTTAACTCACTGTCCGGAGCAAGCCGTCTTGAAATTTACTGGGGGTACAGCGGCCCATGACATCACAGAACTTCTTTACGTCCCGCGCTGTGCGGTCCGGGGCAGCAGCCCTTGTTATTGGTCTTTCACTGGCTCTGTCCGGCTGCAATTCCGGGGGCTCTCCGGGGCCGGGCGGCACTTCGTCGCCCGTGGCGGCCGAGACGCCCACAGCCAGCACCACGCCGACTCCCATCCCCACACCCAGCGCCGTCTATAAGCCAGCCGACGCGTCCGGCCCCGCCCAAAACGTGCCGGTTCCCGTGCTGCCGGAAGTAGCCAAGACAGAAACGAGGGAAGGACTAGAGGCGTTTACTGCCTATTGGTTTGAACTACTCAATTACGCTTACCAGACTGGTGATGTGGCGGGCCTAGAGTCAGTAACCTCGCCAGGCTGTGACTATTGCTCGAAACTAAGCACTTCTCTGATTACCAACTATCAAGGGAATCGCTGGCTGTCGGGTGGGAAGATCACGATTCCCGTCAGGACGACTACGTTTGAGAGATCTGCTGATGGAAACTTCCAAGTCATTTTGCAGGTCCTGCAGAGTCCTATCAGTTACTACGAGCCCGGCGGCAGGGAGTTTAGAACTGCCAGTAACGGTTCGAACACGGGCAACGTACTGTTGGCCAACTTCGAGGCTGGCGCCTGGCGCGTCAACGATCTGCATCCCTTACGCTGATGCTTCGATTAAGCTCGCGAAGCATTGTTTCGTTCCTGATCATATTGGTGGTTTTGAACGCCGGGCTCGTGCCCCCAGGATTTGCGGATGACGGTCTTGAAGCTGATTTCGGTGAGGTGGGAATAGACGTTGACAGTTGGACTAAGGATCCAGTCACCGGTCATATGTCTCCACCTGAACCTGGGACTGTAAGCACCGACCCCAACGAGTACAAGTACGAGCTCCAATGCCACCTCGGCGGAGGAGACTTTGACACCCCTTGCCTTGCCCGCCAGCTCGACTGCAAGGACCGGGAGGACGGTGCCAAGGGCATTCCGGTCGTGTGGCTGTCGCGGCCGCGGGGCGTGCCCGGCGCGGTTTGGGCGCATCACTCAGGACCCACCTGCCTTTACGACCCGAAGCCCGAGGACCTCCTGCCCCGGATCGCCGCCGATATCCAGCGCCAGTTCCAGAACCTGCCGGTCAACGCCGGGAAGGTTGTGGCGCAGCCCAGCCCCAATACCCTCCGGGGCGCGGAGACGAACTTTTACGCGGAAGCCATTGAACAGCAGTTCGACATCACCATGTTCGGCCAACAGGTACACGTGGTGGCGACACCCGTCCAATACACCTGGAACTACGGGGACGGCACGGTTTTCGGCCCCCAGCCGTCAATGGGCGGCGCCTTGCCACAGGACAGGTGGGGCGAGAAGACCCGGACCAGCCACGCCTACGCATCCACCGGCGATTTCCAGGTGGTGCTGACAACCTCGTTCCAAGGCACCTATTCGGTGAACTCCGGTCCACCCCTTCCGATACCCGGCCAGGGCCAGTTCAGCGCGCCCCCGCAAGGGATCAGCGTCTGGCGCTCGCTCACCCGCAACTACGCCGACGACTGCAACGCCAATCCCCAGGGGCAGGGCTGTCCGGGTGCCGAAGCACCACGGTAGGTTCAAAAGCAGGGCAGAACTGGCTGTGATCCCTATCGCACCCGCGAAAGTCCGGAATAGTTGCACGCGCCCCACAGTTGGCAAAGGCAGTACGTCTTCAGCCTTCGAAAGGAACTGCGCATGCTGTTTTCCCCACTCACCCTCGGCGAACTTGAACTTCCCAACCGGCTGGTGATGGCACCCCTGACCCGCCTCCGCGCCGGTCAGGAAGGCATCCCGGGCCCGCTCGTCGTCGAGCACTACCGCCAGCGCGCGTCCCTTGGCCTCATCGTCAGCGAGGGCACCTACCCCACTCCCGCAGGACAGGCCTATCCCGGCCAGCCGGGCATCGTCACCCAGGAGCAGGTTGCAGGGTGGAAAAAGGTTACGGATGCCGTCCACGCCGAAGGCGGGCGCATGTTCGCCCAGATCATGCACGGCGGCCGGGTTTCGCACCCTGACATCACCGGCGGTCTGCCCATCGTCGCCCCCAGTGCAGTAGCGATTGACGGCGACGTCCGGACGCCGGCCGGCAAGAAGCCCTACCCGGTGCCGCAGGCACTGACCACCGACGAACTCCCCGTCGTCATCCAGGAGATCGTCAACGCCTCCCTGAACGCAATTGAGGCAGGGTTCGACGGTGTGGAACTGCACTCGGCCAACGGTTACCTCCTGCACGAGTTCCTGGCGCCAAATTCCAACATCCGGACCGACAGCTACGGCGGATCACCCGAGAACCGCGCCCGTTTTGTGATCGAAACGGTCAACGCAGTGGTTGCCGCCCTCGGCGCAAACCGGGTGGGGCTGCGCATTTCCCCGGAGCACAATGTCCAGGGCATTGCCGAGACCGACGCCGCGGATGTTCGTGCTACGTACGAAGTCCTCGTGGACAGCATTGCGCCGCTCAACCTCGCCTACCTGAGCATCCTGCACCACGAACCTGCCGGCGAACTTGTCCAGGACCTTCGCGTACGCTTCGGCGGCACCTTCCTGGTGAACACAGGCTTCGGCGTGGTCACCACCCGGGAAGAAGCCGTGAGCCTGGTGGCTGAGGGCCATGCGGACGCCGTGGTGGTGGGCCGCCCCGCGATCGCCAACCCGGACCTTGCCCGCCGCTGGAAGGAAAGCCTTCCGCTGAACGAGCCCGACGCCTCCACCTTCTACGCCGAAGGCGCCACCGGTTACACGGATTACCCGGCCTACCAGGGCTGAGCGGCGGATCGGCCGAGCTGAACAAAACGACGACGGCGGCACCCATCATGGGTGCCGCCGTCGTTGGCTGTCTGGGGTGCTGGTCCCGGGCAGCAACACCGGAAGGTCATCCGACGACCTCACGGCTGAAGAATTATGTGGCCCGCCGGACTCCATCGGATGCCGGCGGTGATCAGATGCTACTCCAACGAATGGACTCTTACCAGAGCCAGTTTTGCCGCAAGGAAAAAGCGCTAGAGCACGGCTTCCCGGCCGGTCCCTTCCTTCATCACCAAGCGCCCGTCCTCGATGGACACCAGCACACTCTTGGGCCTGCCGCTGACCTTGGTGATGGCTTTCAGCCCACGGTTGGTGACCTCAACGCCCACCTGGGCACCCTTGGCCGGCAGCTCTACCGAGACCTCTGACGCGATGCCGAGAAGCGGATTCGTGGAAATCCCCACATCCCTGCGCACAGCCTTCCCGTTCACGGTCACGGTGACGTTCGCTTCGTCGAACCCGTCCTGAAACACAACCAGCAATTCCCGCATGGTGGCCTCTTCCTCGAGCATGGGTGCCAGTGATGGCTAGTCCACTACAGCACTTTGCGCGTCCCAGGGGAATACCTGCTTTTCCCGATGGCGCCTCAGCGAGTACGGCGGCGGTGGAGCCCCGCAGGCCGGTAAGGCAAGATGTTCTGGTGACCCAAATGCCAGGACCTTCCGCCGCTTCCGTCCGCCCCAGCGCATCAGGGGAGGACGAACTCTTTGCCCAGATCGCTGCTGAGCTGGGGGTCAAGGCCTGGCAAGTGAAGGCTGCAGTTGAATTGCTCGACGGCGGCCT